>CALPPA020000001.1 GCA_943325355.2 Klebsiella pneumoniae
AAAATCTTATGGGAACCTTCTCTTATGTTTCAATTGGTTGATCAAACAGGTGAAAAAGCAATTGATTTTAATATGAAAGCCTATAAGAGTTTTGATTTTGGTAGACTATGGGCTGCTTTATCCTATCGAAGAAGTTTTGATGGAGCTGATTACTTAAGCGGAAGCGGAGTTTCATCTCAAAAATTACAGTACATCACGCCAATTGTAGGAGTAAATTTTAATAAATTTATGTTCGCTTATACGTATTCGTATCTTTCAGGCCCAGTGAATTTTGATACAGGAGGTTTTCATCAAATTACTTTGGGAATCGATTTGTTCTGCAAAAAAGAGAAATACGAATGTGCCTGTCCTGCTATAAATTAGTTTTGAAACCAAATCCCTCAAAATGTTACTAAAATCTGTAAACGGAAAAACTCCTTCTATTCCCGATGATTGTTACGTAGCCGAGAATGCAACTATTATTGGAGATGTTACTTTTGGTGCGTTATGTAGTGTTTGGTTTAATGCTGTAGTGAGAGGTGATGTCAATTTTATTACCATTGGCAACAAAGTAAATATTCAAGATGGTGCGATTATTCATTGTACCTATCTAAAACATCCCACAATTATAGGCAATAATGTTTCTATAGGGCATAACGCAATAGTACATGGTTGTACGATTCACGATAATGTCCTTGTAGGAATGGGAGCTATTGTAATGGATAACTGTATTGTAGAAAGTAATTCTATTATTGCTGCTGGGGCTGTGATTACTCAAAACACAGTTGTTGAATCTGGAAGTATTTATGCTGGAATTCCTGCTAAAAAAGTTAAGGAAATTAATCAGTCTGATTTTGCTGGAGAAGTATCTCGTATTGCAAATAATTATGTGATGTATTCAGGATGGTATAAAGAAGAGGAATAATTTAAATTCTTCAGAAATCTTTTTCAATTATTTTATATTTATTTTCTAGAATTTCAGAAAGCACTTTTGGATTTGAGTTTGTGTAAAATATTGGCTCATTTTTTTCAATAGTCGAAAACCCTACTTTTTCTCTCAAGACATTTTTAACTTGCCTAGCCACTGCTTCACCTGAATCAATAATTTCAATGTGAGATGGAAGTATTTTTTTTATCTGTGGGATTAAATAAGGATAATGGCTGCAACCCAAAACTAGGTAATCGATATTTTCTTCAATCATTGGATTCAGATAGGAGTTCAATAATTGAGTCATTTCGGGAGAATTGATATTTCCGTTTTCTATGAGTTGAACTATACCGTGACCTACTTGTTCTATTATTTTTGTATCCTGATACATTTCTGCAGTTTTGTTGAAAAGGGCACTGTTGAGTGTTCCTTGAGTAGCCAAAATCCCGATAGTTTGTGTCTTCGAATTCGTTGCAGCCGGTTTTATGGCGGGTTCTATGCCAATAAAAGGAACATCGTATTTTGCTCTCAATTCTTGAATAGCATTTGTTGTAGCCGTGTTGCAAGCAACCACAATCAATTTGCAATTCATTTTAAGCAAAAATTCTGTGTTTTTTATGCATAAAGCAATTATATCGGCTTTAGATTTCTGACCATAAGGAGCGTTTTTACTATCGGCTAAATAGATGGTTTTTTCGTTGGGCAGTAATTGATGAATGGCCGACCAAATGGATGTTCCTCCAATACCTGAGTCAAAAATTCCAATAGGTCGATCGTTATCCATAGAAACAAAGTTAAGTGCTGCAAATTAAATATCCTAAAAATTCATAGTATAAAAAAAACGCTCAATCCAATTTTTGGATTGAGCGTTTATATTTAATTTGAATGGTTTTTAGAATCCTAAATCTTTTTTCACGTCAGCAGTTAAGTTAGGGCCGTCAGCAAGTAAAAGAGTTGATCCATCAAGAACATATTGAAACCCTTTAGCTTTACCCACTTTTTGAATAGAAGCTCTTACTTTTTCGTAAATAGGCTTTGTGATATCTTCTTGCTTTTGTTGCAATTCTTTTTGGGCATTTTGACCAAAATCTTGAATTCTTTTTTGCATATCTTGAACCTCTTTTTGACGTTCAGCATTTATAGCATCAGTAACAGTTGCAGCTTCAGTATCATACTTTTTCAATTTAGCTTGAAATTCATCTGCCATTTTTTTGTAATCTGCATCATAAGTTTTGCTTAGTGTTTCAAGTTGCTTTTGAGCATCAAGCATTGCAGGCATTTTTGTCATAATATCACTTACATCAACATGAGCTGTTTTTGCTTGTGCGTTCATAGTTTGGCTGGCTCCTAAAATTAGTATTGCAGCAATTAGTAAAGTTTTGATTTGTTTCATTGTTTTAAAATATTAATTAATTATTGTTTGTATTCTCTTTTGTTGTTTTTAATTTTTCTTCTTGTGCTTTTTTGGCAGCTTCTCTATCTTCTAGTATTTTTTTTCTTTTTTCTTCTAAAGCTTTTTTGCGTTCTTCAATTACTTTATTTCGTTCTTCAAGCGATTTTGCTCTGGCATCAGCTTGTTTTTGTTTAGCTTCTTCTGCAGCCGTTTTTGTTGTTGGTTCTTTGGCAGTGTCAGTTTCATTTGCTGATTTAGCCGTTTGAGTGTCAGTTGTTGGCGCTTTTGCTTCTTCTTTTATTGTGCTTTCAGAAACCGTGCCAGTTTTTTTTGTCTCTTTTGCTTCTATGGTTTGCTTTCTTTTTTCTTCCTGTGCTTTTTTATTGTCTTCTGCTGCTTTTTTGCGATCTTCGAGCGTTTTTGCTCTAGCATCCGCTTGTCTTTGTTTTGCTTCTGCAGCAGACGCGGCTGCAGCGGTTTTCGCGGATTCTTTTTCTACTCCATTTTCAGGAGAAACTTCCGTACTTGAAGCAGCAGGAACAGCACCTGTTTTTTTAGCTTCTCTATCTGCTAAAATTTGTAACCTTCTTTCTTCTGCAGCTTTTTTCTTGTCTTCAACTGCTTGTTTTCTAATTTCAAGGGTTTTTGCTCTTTCATCAGCTTGCAATTGTTTTGCTTCAGCAGCAGCAGTAAATGCTGCTTCTTTTTCAACATTTTTATCGGTTGTTGTTGCAGTTTTTGCAGTTGTTGGAGCTGTGCCATTTTTTTTAGCTTCTCTATCCGCTATGATTTGCATTCTTTTGTCTTCGGCTTCTTGTTTTCTTTGTTCTTGTTCTGCTAATCGACCAGCAATAACTGCATCTCGCGCTGCTTTTTTTGTATCCAACGATTTTTGTCTGGCAGATAAAGCTGGATTATCATTTATTGCCTCTTCTTTTGCTTGTCTAGCTTCTTCTTCCTTTAGCTGTTTTTTTGTAAGTTGTTCTCTTTTCTCAGTTCGATTTAAAACACGAATAATTTGGTCGCTAATATCGAATCTTTTAGCAGCAAAAAGCATTGTTAAATCTGATGTTTTGTCAAATATGAAGTCGTATTTTTGGGCTTCGGCAATATCCTGCACGGCTGAAAAAACTTGATCTTGTATCGGTTTTGTCAATCCCGCTTTTTGGGTCATTAAATCCCCATTTGGTCCAAACCTTTTTTGTTGGAACTCCAAATTTTCGTTTTCAAGAAATGCGATTTCTGCAATTCTTTCTTCTATAAGACCTTTTGTCAGTAAAGCTTTTTCAGTTTTAAGAGCTTCTTTAAGTTTGTTTATTTCAATTTTTTTCGCTTCAACTTCTTGTTTCCATTTTTGGGCTTTTTGTTCTAATTGATTTTGCGCCTCGGTATAATCTGGAACATTTTGTAAAATGTATTCCATATCAATATAGCCCACTTTTGTCCCCCTTGTTTGTGCCTGAAATGTATACGATACAATCAGTGAAATAAATAAAAATAAAAATTGTTTTCTCATAACTTTGCTTTATTAGAAAAATTTATATTATTTTTTAAAATTGTTGTCCAATGATAAAATGGGTTTCCCACCCATTTGCTTTTGGTGCTTGCAACCCGTTAGGTAATGGCAATCCATCAAATCCGTATCCAAAATCAATTCCCAATAATCCAAAAGCAGGCATAAATACCCTTAATCCAACTCCTGCCGAACGGTTTAAAGAAAATGGATTGTAATTTTTGAATGTATCAAATGACGAACCCGCCTCTAAAAACGTTAATGCATAAATAGATGCTGATGGTTTAAGTGTAATTGGGTATCGTAATTCTAATGAAAATTTATTGTAAATAGTTGCGCCATTTGATTCTTGAGCTACTCCGCTAACGGGTGTTAATGAGCCATTTGGATAGCCTCTCAATGCTATTACTTCTCTACCGTCCATAGCGAAGTTTTGCATACCATCACCTCCTAAAAAGAACCTTTCAAAGGGAATAATTCCTCTTTCCTGATTGTATGCTCCTAAGAATCCGAACTCAACTAGCGATCGCAGTACCAAAGGACTTTTATTAGTTCCCAAAACTTTTGTATACCAATCTGCTTTAAACTTTAATTTATAATATTCCAGCCAGTTGTATTTTTGCTGGTCAACTTTTGCTGGATCAGCGGCAGCGTCCTGATAATTTGATACGCTATTTGGTCTAGTATTTGTTGCGTTGGGAATTTCCTCTAAGTAATCTCCATTGTTAACTATTACTCCATTATTTCCTTCGTAAGATGGTCCAGAATAAGTGTATTTATATTCCTTCTGATCACCCAATGTTGCATAATCGATTCCGTTAAACAAGGAGTAAGGGAGTGTGAATTTACCAGTTATACTGAACTCTGCTCCATAAATTGGAAATATTGGGTTAATCCCTTTATTACTTCTTGAAAGGCCTATGGTGTAAGCTAAGTTTCTAGAAGCGCCATCACCAAAAGTAAATAATCCTGTATTGTAATTATTTAGATCATAATGTTGATAACTAACGGTCTGTGATAATCCAAAGTAATCATCCGGTACGCTAAGTCTTTTATAAATACCTGCGGACATAGTTAAGATATTGAAACTTTTAGTTCTATCGACAGTCTGAGTCTGAAAATTGTTTAAAAACTGCTGTGTATAGGATATTGAAGTGTTTAACTGTACTGGTTTTCTTTTTCCAAACCACGGTTCTGAGAACGAAAGACTGTAGGTTCTAAAGAAAGAACTTGCTTGTAATCGTAAGGATACTTTTTGACCGTCACCCATTGGGAGTGGTTTGTAAGCTTCTTTATTAAATAAATTTCTGGCGGAAAAATTATTAAATGACAATCCTAAAGTTCCTATGAAACCACCGCCGCCATAACCTCCTTGAAGTTCAATCTGGCTGGCTCCTTTTTCGGTCAAAGGATATTCAATATCCACCGTTCCAGCAGCTGCATCTACGTTTTTGAATTTAGGTTCAATAGTTTCTGGGTCAAAAAATCCTAATTGTCCAATTTCACGAATAGTTCTGATAAGTAGTTCTTTGTTGTATTTTTCTCCAGGTTTAGTTCTAAGTTCTCTATAAATTACGTGGTCATTCGTTTTGTCGTTTCCTGTAACAGTAATTTTGTTGAAATAAGCTATTGGGCCTTCTGTAATTCGAATTTCAAAATCAATCGAGTCGTTGGCAGTTTTTGTTTCTACTGCATTAATATTGGAAAACAAATATCCATTGTTTTGATATAAATTGGTGATATCATCCCCGTCTGGTTTTGTCTTATCTGCAATTCTTTTTTCAAGAAGCACACCATTATAGGTATCTCCTTTTTTGATGCCTATCATACCTAGAAGTCCTTCATCTGAATAGACTGTATTTCCTAAGAATTTGATGTTTCCAAAACGGTATTTATTCCCTTCCTCCACTTTTATTTTAATCATTAAAGCCTTTAAATCGGCGTTGTATGCCACAGAATCCGAAATTATTCGTGCATCTCTATATCCCTTTTCTTTATAAGCATCAATAACTTTCACTAAATCAGCATCATATTTTTCTTTTATAAATTTTGATGCTTTTAAAGAAATTAAGGTTTTTCGTTTGGTATCTTTCATAGCGGCTCGCAAGGTCTCATCTTTAATTTCCTTGTTCCCGACGAATTCGATATCTTTAATTTTAACTTTAGAACCTTTGTCAATTTTCACCACCATATTAACTTGGTTAACTTGCGCAGTGTCTATAACGGTATTTATGGTTACCTTGGTATTGAAGAAACCGTCTTTTTTGTATTTATTTTCAATATAATTTTTTGTAGTAGTAATTAAATTTTCATTAACCACTTTGCCTTTTGTAAGTCCGTTGTCTTTTATCAGGCCTTCAATTTTGCTTTTATTAACGCCTACAAGTTTTACATCATTTAATTTTGGAAGTTCTTCTACGTGTAAATCAAGGTAAATACTGTCCATCTCAATCTTATTTATATAAAATGAAATTTCGTCGAAAAGGCCTAATTTGCCTAACTTTTTAATAGCGTTACTTATTTCTTCACCAGGAACTGTAATTTCCTGCCCTTTTTCAAGGCCAGCAAAGGTTACAACGGTGTTTGAGTTAAAGCTTATTTTGCCAACAACGTCAACTTTGGCTAGAATATATTTTTTTCCTTGGTCAAATGGGACTCTATCTTGGGCTTTAATTTGAGAAAAAATTCCAAAAAGTAAAAGGCTAAGGACTATTTTTATGCTTTTTTGTAACACTAAAAAATTATTTAATTTGTTCACTTGTTTTTCCAAATCTACGCTCTCTTTTTTGATAACTAATAATAGCCTCATATAAATTTTGTTCTTTAAAGTCTGGCCATAATATATCAGTAAAATACAATTCTGCGTAGGCAATTTGCCATAACAAAAAATTACTTATTCTATGTTCTCCACTAGTTCTTATCAATAAATCTACCTCTGGTAAATTTCGCGTGTAAAGATGCTCATTTATAATTGAATCGTCAATAGACTCTATTGAAATTATATTATTTTTAACTTTATCGCTTATGTTTCTTACAGCATTTACAAGTTCCTCTCTTGAACCATAACTTAAAGCTAAGGTTAGTGTCATTCTATTATTATCTTTGGTTTTATTGATAACATCAAGTAGTTCGTTTTGGGCTGATTTTGGTAATTTTTCTAAATTACCAATAGCGTTTAATTTGATGTTATTGTCTTGCAATGTCTTAAGTTCTTTCTTTAATGAGCGTATTAATATTTTCATTAAAGTGTCTATTTCCAGTTTTGGTCTGTTCCAATTTTCGGTAGAAAATGCATAAAGTGTAAGGTATTCTATGCCTAACCTTGCGCAAGCCTTTATGTTCTCTTTTACAGATTTTGTACCACTCTCGTGACCTAAAGCTCTCAAAAGCCCTTTTTGTTTAGCCCATCGACCATTGCCGTCCATAATAATGGCTAAATGTTTGGGTAAATTTGTTGTGTCTATTTTCTCTAGTAAATTCATTTTTTATTCTGCACAATAGCAAGGCTTATTTCCAAAGGTATACGTTAGAGTTAACCCTGAAAAGACATACCAGTCATTATTATTTATATTTCCAAATTTTTGCAAACTTTCATCCTTTGGATTGCTTCCGTCTAAATTATCCGTAAACGTATATCTCGTTCCAATCTCCAAACCTAATACAAAGCGTGGGGTTATATTTGATTTTATCCCTAAAGCCATCGGGATTGCCAAGGCTCCAATATCCTTATCCATTATAACTATGTTTGATGCTGAATAGGCATCATTGGATCTGAAATAGCTTATTCCAGAATACACATAAGGAGTAATTTTTGTTTTACTGTCGTGCAAATTAAAGTCAAAAAAATTGAATTCAAGGCCTAAAGATACTTCTTTTATACTGTTATTAAAACGATATCCTCTTTGATTTCTGCCAGGTTCATTTGAATCAAGGTCATTTGCAGAAAGATAAGCGCCATTTAATGAAAATCGATACGAATGTCTTGGGCTTTTATTCCATTTATATAGGATTCCAAATGCTGGTTCATTTGGCGAAATATAGGTTGTAAGACCAACATCTCCAACATAGTTGCTTCCGCCTACAAATATCCCTACCTCGTGAATTTGGGCATTCATTGTAAAAAACAACAAAAACAGGGAGAGATGGAATAGTTTATACATTAAATTAAAAATTGCGTGCAAATATAAGAATTATCAATTTGAATCAATACGCAATAATATAAATGTGCATTTTAATATAAAATTGCCGCAAATAGAAATAGCTTTTATTGATACGATACAACCAAAACGATAAAAATAAGGGTATTCGTATATTGGCTAGTAGAAATGATTAATTTCTTCTGTCTTCTCCCCAAAATAATTTGGTTCTAAGTGTTTTCAAAAAGGTTTCTTTGGGGATTTCGACCATATTTATTTGAAAAGGGGTTTTTTTAATACTCAAAATGGTTTCGTTTTTTACTGAGGTAATCCTAGAATCTAGTGAAACTAAATAATTTTCCTCCCTTCCTGACACTTTCAGTCTAATTTCAGTGTCGTCTGGAACGACAAGCGGACGGGCATTTAGGTTATGCGGAGCAATTGGTGTAATCACAAAACTACTTACATCGGGAGTTAATATTGGTCCGCCACAACTCATAGAGTATCCAGTAGATCCTGTGGGTGTTGAAATAATAAGGCCATCTGCCCAATAGGAATTTAAAAACTCGTTGTTTAAGTAGGTATCAATGGTTATCATTGAAGTGGTATCTTTTCTGCTAACGGTTACTTCATTCATAGCAAAATTGATTTCTTCAATTGCTTCATTTTTTGGACTACACGAAAGGCTCAATAAAGTTCTTTTAGAAATGGTATATTTTTTATCAATGATAAATTGCATAAACTCAGCGATATTCTCCTTTTGGACTGTTGCCAAGAAACCTAATCTTCCTGCATTTATCCCTAAGATGGGAACACTTGAATTTCTCACGAGTGCGGCAGCTCTTAAAATGGTTCCATCTCCGCCAATACTAATTAACATATCGAAACTGCTGTCTAACTCTGTATGCGAAGTAAAAGTCTTGTATTCTTTTTTGATTAATTCTTTTTCATACAACATCATTAAGAAATCATATTCAATGACCATTTCTACCTTATTGGTGTTAAAAAAAACAAAAATGTCTTTTATAATGGGCTCCGTGCTGTTTAGATAGTACTTTCCGTAAATGGCTACTTTCATTCTACGTTAGATGTTAAGGTATTTGTCTAAATAATCAGAACGTTCCTTTAAAGTGTTAATGTAATTATCTTCAAAGTGTTCTGATACTATTTCATAATTATACCTTCTAAAAGTTTGAATGATTTCGTTCATTACTCCTAAACTTATTTTGATGGTAACTTGAATATTTTCGGAATCAGTTTCAGAAACAAATAGTCCTAATAGTTTGCCATTATTACTTTCTACAATTTGGGCTATTTGACCCATAGAATATTCTGAAGTTCTTTTTTTAACAATAATAATTCCACCAGACTCTTGTAAAAAAGGAGTTTCGTGAAAAAATTTCATAATATCGGTAATTTCATAATAACCAACATATTTGTTTTTTTCGTCTAAAACAGGAACTAAATTGGTATTATTTTTAGCAAAAACCTCTAAAACATCTAACCAAATCATAGTGCTTCTAGCAAAAAATCCTTCAAGCGAATACCTGTAATCAGTCACTTTTTTATTAGCTTCAAAAGTTTCGATATCATCGGATGCAATACTTCCAATGTACATTTCCTTTTCAACCACCGGAAAATGCGAAAAATTCAAATCATCAAAAAACTCTTGAACAACCGCGATACTTTCTTGGCTGTCAATAGCTTTATAATCATTGGTAATATAGTTTGTAATTTCAGTCATAATTAACCCAAAATATTTGATGCAAAATAATCAAAATTATGCAATAACAGCTAGTTTTTACTTTGTATTTTTGCAGACTTATAAATAGAGTTGAAGACAATGAGATTGCTTCGCGCCTCGCAATGACAAAACAATGACAAAGTTAAGTGTAAATATTAACAAAATAGCAACTTTGCGTAACGCTCGTGGTGGAAATGTCCCAGATTTACTAAAAGTTGCTTCCGATATTCAAAAATTTGGAGCTCAAGGCATCACGATTCATCCGCGTCCAGATGAGCGCCACATAAAATATCAAGACGCCCGAGATTTAAAATCAGTTGTTTATACTGAATATAATATTGAAGGAAATCCTTTAGAAGGGTCATTTATAGATTTAGTGTTAGAAACAAAACCAACACAAGTAACTTTGGTTCCAGATGCAAATGATAATTTAACCTCAAATGCGGGTTGGGATACAATAAAGCACAACCAATTTCTAACCGAAATTGTTCAGGAATTTCAACGAAATGGAATTAGGACTTCTATTTTTGTCGATCCAGTCCTCGAAATGATTGAAGGAGCAAAAATTATTGGAACAGAAAGAATCGAGCTTTATACTGAAGCTTTTGCGCACGAATACAGTTTGGGAAACAAAAACGGAATTGATCCTTATGTAAAATCGGCAATCTTGGCGAATGAAATTGGACTAGGAATCAACGCCGGGCACGATTTGAGTCTAGACAATATCCAGTTTTTTAATCAAAACATTCCAGGTTTGCTCGAAGTTTCCATTGGTCACGCGCTCATTTCTGAAGCTATTTATCTTGGATTGGATAATGTGGTGAATATGTATTTACAAAAACTGAAATAATTTCAGATTGAAGATTAACGAATGATGATTTTTGATTTTAATGTCAAATCTAATTTTTTCTAAAATCAGCACTCTAAACTCTAAAATTAAATGTTATATTCAAAAATAGAAGGCGAAGGCACTCGAGCCGACGGCGAATCGTGCGAAGCAAAACCACTTATAATTCTTCACGGATTTCTGGGAATGTCTGATAATTGGAAAACAATCGGAACACAATTTGCCACCGCTGGATTTCAGGTTCATTTACTCGATCTGCGCAACCACGGCAAGAGTTTTCATTCTGATGAATTCAGTTACGAAATAATGGCTCAAGATGTTTATGACTATTGCAAAGCCAACAATCTCGAAAAAGTCAATATCATAGGACATTCTATGGGCGGAAAAACGGCAATGCTTTTTGCAACAATACATCCCGAAATGGTCGAAAAATTAATTGTTGCTGATATTGGTCCAAAATTTTATCCGCAACATCATCAAACTATTTTGGCGGGACTGAATGCGGTCGACTTCTCCAGAAAACCCAGTCGCAGCGAGGTCGAAGAAATAGTATCACACTACATAACTGATTTTGGAACCAGACAATTCTTACTCAAAAGCCTGTATTGGATTGAACCAGGACAATTAGCATTCCGATTTAATTTGGCTGTTTTTAATAAAAAAATTGAGGAAATTGGAAAGCCACTTCCCGAAAATTCGGTTTTTATAAAACCTACACTATTCATTCGTGGCGGAAATTCGAATTATATTTTGGATGAAGATTTCGAAAATATTAAAAATCATTTTCCAAATTTAAGAATCGAAACTATCCCGAATGTTGGACATTGGCTTCACGCCGAAAACCCGCAACTATTTTATGAAATTTCAACTTCGTTTTTAAAATAAAAACATCAAAAAAGCCCTTTTCAAATTTTATTAAAAAGGGCTTTATCTTATAAAAACTAAAATTTAGTTTTTCATAATTTTTATCGTTTCTGTTTGTCCAGAATCAGAAGTTACTTTCAATAAATAGGCGCCAGTTTGTAACGATTTTAAATCTAAGTTCACATTATTTAACGCTGCAAAATTAGATTTATAAACTTGTTTACCTAGTAAATCAAAAACGGAAGCTTCTTTTATTAGAGATGTTTCAGAGTTTAGATATACTATTCCATTAGTTGGATTCGGGTAGGCTGATATTTGGTTTTTTAAATCAAAACTAGGGTTTTTTAGTGGTGGTATTCCAGTAAATTTATAAATTCCCCCAACAGTTGCCGAAGTATTCATTCCTGCAGAAAACCCAAAAGTAGTATTCAAGAAAACTGCTGTTCCATGATATAAGGCATCAATGGTGTTCCATGTAAGTCCATCATTAGTACTGTAAGAAGAACCAAAAGGATTTGCCTCAGCACCTGCAACTACAGTCGAAGTACCAGGAATATAGGCAATTTCAGTTTTATAAAAATCAGGGGTGGTAATTGGGTTCCAAGTTGCGCCACCATCAGCAGTGCTATAAATTTTCAAAGTATTATGAATCATCAAAATTCCCTTTGTTGCACTTGAAAAGGTAAATCTATCTAATCCGAAATCAGAACTGTAAACAGAATCATATGCCGTCCAGTTCAAACCTTTATTAGAAGATCTGAATATTCTTCCTCTGTCAGTTCCAAACCAAATAGTGTCTCCTGAAACTGTATACAAATTAAAATAACCAAATTCACCAGCTGCATCAAGTATTGGGTTTGGAATATTTGCGGCAGGAACTCGAATCCAAGTTTCTCCTCCATCTGTTGTGGTATAAATTTCGAATTCACCGTTTTCTGGATCTCCTTGTGC
Organism: Klebsiella pneumoniae; assembly: GCA_943325355.2. Classification (GTDB taxonomy): domain Bacteria; phylum Bacteroidota; class Bacteroidia; order Flavobacteriales; family Flavobacteriaceae; genus Flavobacterium. The sequence goes on from CALPPA020000001.1 coordinate 12,356, forward strand.
AATTCCATCAGTTGCATTCCAAAAATGAACAAAATTAGGATATGAATCTCCATAATTAAATAGGGCGGTTGGTTGTTTTGTCCAATTTATTCCTCCATCAATAGTTTTCCAAATCCCTCCAGTATTTATAGCTCCTGGCGATACTGAAATCCACGCAGTTGACGCTGAAACAGCACTAATTGATGAAGAGCCCATATCTATAGAATTCGCACCTAAATTAATTGTTCCAGAAGTCCAAGTATTTCCTCCATCTGTACTTCGAGTGAATTGCTTAATTGTGAAATCTTGGTTATTAGGGTCGGAATTATCAAAGGCATTCGCCCAAATTACATTTGTATCTACTAATGAAATACTGTTTAAACTTCTTGATGAAGTAGTAAATCCAGTCGCTTTTGGTGACCAAAACTGCGCATTTACCACAAATGAAGTGGTCAGTAAAATAAGGAGTAAAATTTTTTTCATAACGTGGATGGTTTGAGTTTATCAAAGACGAAGGTACAAAAAATCCTTGTTTTTAAAATAATTATTATACATTTGAAATAAATACATTTGATATATCTATTTTATAATTAGGAATCAAGACTAATAAAAACGTTGGTAATCAATATTTTGATAATATAAGAGCAATTATATATTTATTTTTAATCTAATAACAACTACTTATGAAACTACTTTTTAGAATTCTTATCACTGCAGGTTTGGTTTTGCTTATTTCTCACTTTATGACAACTGTCAGTGTTGCTGATTTTACAACAGCCTTAATTGTTGCAGTAGTTTTGGGATTGCTCAACATATTTGTTAAACCAATTTTGGTACTATTAACTTTACCCGTTACCATAGTCACATTGGGATTGTTTTTGTTTGCCATAAATGCATTTATTATATTATTGTGTTCAAGACTTGTAGATGGATTTAGAATAAATTCTTTTTGGACTGCTTTGGTATTTAGTGTAATTCTCTCCATTAGTCAATCTATTGTATATAAAATTATTGGAGACGATAAATAAAAACGTAATTTATTTATAGTTAAATAATGGTCAGAAAAGCAATCCCGAAGGTTAGGGGTTAAAAACTTGTTTGGGTTGCAAAAATTTTATAATTTTGCAACCCAATTTTATTATGTAAATTAAAGACAGAAATGGATATTAAAAGAGTAGCATTAGACGCAGTAAATGAAACAATAGTAATGGCCGTTGTTCCTATGGATTACAAAGGTCAAGTAGCAAAAAGAATAAATGAAAAAATGCCTTTGGCCACCGTAAAAGGTTTTAGAAAAGGGGCTGTGCCAAAAGATCTAGTTGAAAAGCAATACGGTAAAACAATAAAACAAGAAGAAGTTAAGAAAGTGGTTGATTTGGCGTTGGAACGTTACATTCAATCAGAAAGATTGAATCTTTTGGGAACTCCTCTAGCAAAAGTGAACGAACATTTCAACTGGGATGCTGAAGAATTGGTTTTTGAATATGAAATTGGTTTGGTTCCAGCTTTCGAATTGGATTTAGAAGCAAAAAATAACATCATTAAGTATATTGTTACTGCCGATGATAAATTGATTGAAGGTCAAGTAGCTAGAATTCAAAAACAATTTGGCACTCCTATTCCTCAAGAAGTTGTTGAAGCTGGTTCAGATATTACAGGAACTTTCTCTAATCCAGCAAACGGAATTAGTAACTCAACGACAATTACTTTGTCTATTTTCAAAGATAAAGCGACTGCCGATAAATTCATTGGAAAAAAAGTGGGGGATGTAGTTACTGTGAATACTAAAGGTTTATTCGAAGACGATCATCAATTGATGGATTATCTAAAAGTAGGTCACGATAATGTGCATGGTTTAGAAGTTGATGTAGAGTTCTCAATCGAAGCTATTAATGTGGCTGAATTAGCTGAATTGAATCAAGAATTGTTCGATAAACTTTTCGGACCAGGAAATGTTGCGTCGTTAGAAGACTTGAAAGCAAAAATCAAAGAAGATGCGGAATCTCAGTTTGCACAACAAGCAGACCAAAAATTATTAGGTGATGTGACTGAGTTTTTAATTGATAATACAAAATTCGATTTGCCATCTGAGTTTCTTAAAAAGTGGTTGCAAACTGTAGGAGAAAAAAAATTATCGTCAGCTGAAGCTGAAGTAGAATATGCAAGATCTGAAAAAGGATTGCGTTTTCAATTGATTGAAGGTAGAGCAATGGCCCAAAGTGATATCAAAATTACTTTCGAGGATTTGAAAACGTTTACAACAAAAAACATACGTCAGCAAATGGCACAATTCGGACAAACTAATCCTACTGACGAAGAAGTTCAAGGAATAGTGGCAAGAGTATTGTCTAACCAAGAAGAAGTGAAAAGGCTTTCTGATCAAGTTGTTGCTGAAAAATTATTGGAATTGTTCAAAGAAAAAGCAAATCCAAAAACTAAAGAAGTTACCTACGAGCAATTTATTGCTGCTTCTTATGGAGAATAAATTTTAAAAAATAGTATCTTTGAGACTCAAAGAGTATATTTTTTTTGATTCTCTTTTTTAAAGTTTCCAGGCTTCAAAATTTTGGCAGCTTTAATCTAAATTTTAAACTAAAAAAAACATGAATTACGGTACCGAATTTAAAAAATTTGCCACAAAACATCAAGGTGTAAATGCAATGTACTACGACAAAATCGTAGCGGCAATGAACCCAACAAATATGACTCCATATATTATTGAAGAACGTCAGCTGAATATTTCGCAATTAGACGTTTTTTCAAGATTGATGATGGACCGAATTATTTTCTTGGGTACAGGGATTGATGATCAAATTGCAAATATAGTTCAAGCACAATTGCTTTTTCTTGAAAGTGCTGATGCTTCAAAAGACATTCAAATTTATTTGAATTCTCCTGGCGGTAGCGTTTATGCAGGTTTAGGAATTTACGATACAATGCAATACATCAAACCAGATGTGGCGACTATTTGTACCGGAATGGCTGCTTCAATGGGAGCCGTTTTATTGTGTGCAGGAGCAGCAGGAAAACGGTCGGCATTGCCACATTCAAGAGTTATGATTCACCAACCATCTGGCGGAGCACAAGGTGTTGCAACAGATATGGAAATCAACTTACGTGAAATGTTGAAACTAAAAGACGAATTATATCAAATCATTTCTCAACATTCAGGACAAACTTTCGATAAAGTGCACAAAGACAGTGAGCGCGATTATTGGATGATTGCTGATGAAGCTAAAGAATACGGAATGATTGATGAAGTGTTAAGAAGATAAATTCAGTGTTCAGTATTTAGTGTCCAGTTTCAATCTGCTCACTGACCCCTGACCCCTGACCACTAAAAAAGATATGGCAAAACCAATATTAGAATGCTCGTTTTGTGGTAGAAAAAAACCGGAAACCAATTTGCTGATTGCTGGAATCGATGCGCACATTTGCGATAAATGTATCGAACAAGCTCACGGAATTGTATTGGAAGAATTAAAATCAAGCAGTAAGTTAAAGTTGCCTACTGATTTGATGTTGAAAAAACCAAAAGAAATCAGGGCTTTTCTGGATCAATATGTTATTGGTCAAGACCAAACCAAAAAAGTGATGGCTGTTGCAGTTTATAATCACTACAAACGTTTAATGCAACAAGAATTGCACGATGATGTAGAGATTGAAAAAAGTAACATTATAATGGTGGGTCAAACCGGTACAGGAAAAACTTTGGTTGCCAAAACTATCGCCAGAATGCTCGACGTTCCTTTGGCAATTGTAGATGCTACCGTATTGACAGAAGCAGGTTATGTGGGCGAAGATGTCGAAAGTATTTTGACTCGTCTTTTACAAGCCGCCGATTATGATGTAGCCAAAGCTGAACGCGGAATCGTTTTTATTGACGAAATTGACAAAATAGCCCGAAAAAGCGACAATCCATCCATTACTCGTGATGTTTCTGGTGAAGGTGTTCAACAAGCTTTGTTGAAATTATTGGAAGGAACTGTGGTCAATGTTCCACCAAAAGGAGGAAGAAAACATCCAGACCAGAAATTCGTTGAGGTTAATACCCAAAATATTTTGTTTATAGCCGGTGGAGCTTTCGATGGAGTTGAAAAAATTATTTCTAAAAGATTGAATCGCCAAGCAGTTGGTTACAGTACTTCCAGAAATGTCGATAATATTGACAAAGACAATTTGTTGCAATATATTATCCCAAAAGACATCAAAGATTTTGGATTAATTCCCGAAATCATTGGACGTTTGCCAGTATTGACACATATGGATCCTTTAGATAGAGAAACTTTGAGAGCTATTTTGACCCAGCCTAAAAATGCCTTAATAAAGCAATATCAAAAATTATTTTTGATGGATGAGGTTGAATTTAGTATCACGGATGAAGCTTTAGATTTTATTGTGGACAAAGCCTTGGAATACAAACTCGGGGCTCGTGGATTGCGTTCGTTATGCGAAGCAATCCTAACTGATGCAATGTATGAATTGCCAAGTTCTGATGATAAAATTTTGGCAATCGACGTGGATTATGCCAAAGAAACCTTGAATAGAAATTTATTGAAACGATTGGAAATTGCTTCATAAATTTATTATTTTATAAAATTTTAACCCGACAAATTATAATAATTTGTCGGGTTTTCTTTTTTTGCTTTCCCAAAAAAACCTCCAATATTCTTTTTTATAACCAATAGATTGTCGATTTTTGCCCATCGTAAATTAATACAATAAAAATGGCAGCAGTAGATAAAGAAATTATTTTATTAAAAGTTTCTGGTCAAGACAAACCTGGGGTAACGGCTGGTTTAACCGCCATATTGGCTACTTATGGGGCTATTATTTTAGATATTGGTCAAGCCGATATCCACGATACGCTATCCTTAGGGATTTTATTTGAAGTAAAAGCAGGTTCCGGTTCAGGCAGTGTATTAAAAGATTTATTATTTAAGGGGTATGAATTGGGAATTAAGGTAAAATTTATTCCTATTTCAATTCCTGACTACGAAATTTGGGTAAAAGGACAAAGCAAGCAACGCTACATCATCAACGTTTTGGGCGAAACTTTAACAGCAGCACAATTAGCAGCCGTAACGAAAATAATGTCAGATCAGAATCTGAATATTGATTCTATCATTAGATTGACTGGGAGAACATCAGTAGTAGATATAGAAGAATATCCTCGTTCTTGTGTGCAATTATCGGTTACAGGAACCATAGTAAACAAAGCAGCGATGACCGCTCGTTTTATGGAAGTTTCTGGTGAATTGAATGTTGATATTTCTTTTCAAGAAGACAATATGTACCGCAGGAATCGCCGTTTGGTTTGTTTTGATATGGATTCAACTTTAATTCAAACCGAAGTAATTGATGAATTAGCTGAGTTGAATGGTGTAGGTGAGCAAGTGAGAGCCATTACCGAATCGGCGATGAATGGTGAAATTGATTTTAGCGAAAGTTTCAAAAAACGTATGGCTTTGCTAGAAGGTTTGAGCGAAGACGTTTTGCATAATGTGGCCATAAATTTACCAATAACCAAAGGCGCTCATCGCTTGATGAAAGCCTTGAAATATTACGGATATAAAACAGCTATCTTATCGGGAGGGTTCACTTATTTTGGAGATTATTTGCAAAAAGAATTAGGAATAGATTACGTTTATGCCAATCAATTGGAGATAAAAGATGGTAAACTAACTGGAAAATATTTAGGCGAAATTGTCGATGGTGCCAAGAAAGCTGAATATCTAAAAGCTATCGCCGAAAAAGAAGGCATTCACATTAATCAAACCATAGCAGTTGGTGATGGAGCCAATGATTTACCAATGTTGAATTTGGCTGGTTTAGGAATTGCTTTTCACGCCAAACCAAAAGTAAAAGAAAGTGCCACAACGTCTATTTCTAGTTTGGGTCTTGATGGTGTTTTATATTTATTAGGCTACCACGATAGACATATTGATATGATGCAGGAATAGTAAATTCTTCAATTATAAATTTGTAAAAAGCCTTAGTTTTTATTGGAGCTAAGGCTTTTTTATGATATTAATTTGGTTCTTATTGATGCACAATTACCTGCATATTTTTCAATTGTTCCAAATAATCTCTTTCGTTTGACAATCTGGGGATTTTGTGTTGTCCCCCCAGTTTGTCTTTTTCTTTTAGCCAATCGTAAAATAAATTAGGTCTTGCGATATTTATGATTAATGGATTCAATGTCATATTATTAAAACGCTTTGCCTCATAATCAGAATTCAATGATTGCAAAGTTTGGTCCAAAACTTTTTGGAAAAGAACAATATCAGCAGGTTTTTTCTTGAATTCTATCATCCATTCGTGTGCTCCTTTTTCTTTGTCTTTCATAAAAACGGGAGCAACTGTATAATCAACAATTTCTGCTCGAGTAATTTGACACGTTTTGGCAATGGCTAAATCGGTATTTTCAACCATTAATTCCTCGCCAAAAACGTTGATGTGATGTTTCGTTCTTCCAGTAACCCGAATTTTATATGGATTCAATGAAGTGAAACGCACCGTGTCGCCTATTAAATAACGCCACAAACCAGAATTCGTGGTAATTACAATAGCATAATTTTTGAAAAGCTCTACGTCTGATAACCGAATTGTTTTTTGATTCGTTGTTCCAAAAGTATCCATTGGAATAAATTCATAGAAAATTCCATAATCCAACATTAGTAATAAATCATTGGAATCATTCAAATCCTGAATGGCGAAGAATCCTTCGGAGGCATTGTATATTTCGTAATATTTGAAATCTTTTTTCGGCAAAATCTTTTGATATTGTTCACGATACGGTTCAAAACTCACACCTCCGTGAAAATACACTTCAAGATTTGGCCATAATTCCAGCAAATTTCCTTTGCCTGTTTCTTCGAGTAATTTGTTCATTAAAACCAGTATCCACGAAGGAACACCCGCAAAACTAGTTACATTTTCGTTTTTGACTTCATTGATTATAGCGGGAATTTTTGTTTCCCAATCGCTCATCAAGGAGATTTTGTTGTTTGGGGTGCTGCTAAATTCAGCCCAAAGCGGCATATTTTCGATTAAAATGGCTGACAAATCACCAAAAAAAGTATTATTGTCCTCATAAATTTGGGAACTTCCACCAAGTCGAAGACTTTTCCCTAAAAACATATCAGAATTTTCGTTATTGTTCAAATACATACACAACAAATCCTTGCCTGCTTTGTAGTGGCAATCTTCCAATGCTTCTGGACTAACAGGTATAAATTTGCTTTTGGCATTTGTAGTTCCGCTGGATTTAGCAAACCATTTTATGGGGGTTTCCCAAAGAACATTTTGTTCGCCTTTTCGGGTGCGTTCAATTAATGGATGTAATTCTTCGTAGGTTGAAACGGGAACTCTTTCGGCGAAAGTGGCATAAGAATTTATGGAATCGTAGTCGTATAGTTGGCCTATAACCGTGTTTTCAGAGGCTCGAACCAAGTTCATCAGTAATTCTTCCTGAACTTCGTTTGGGTATTTCAAAAAAAGTTCAATTTGATGAATCCTTTGTTTAAGCATCCAAGAAGCAAATGAATTGATTACAGCTAATGGCATTTCTGATTTCTGATTTTAGAATTAAGATTTACGATTTGATTATCGATGAACAAATGTTAACTTTACAACTTTATCAAAAATAGTAAAAAAAATCAGAATACTATTAACCAATTTCTAAATTGTCTCCCTGAGGATATCTGAAGGGAATAAATCTCAAATTCTAAATTCCAAATGACTTACGAAGGAGTACTTACTAAAATGCAAACCGAATTTGGAACACCAATTCAATATTATTTGGTTTTTGAAAACAGTTTTTTAAATGTGAATCAATTACTAAACAAAAATCTAGAAATTAATTTTGAGGGTTACCAATGTTTGAATTGCGGCAAAAAGAAAAAAATATTTCGACAAGGATTTTGTTACGATTGTTTTTATTCCAGTCCAGCGGTTGGCGATTGGATTATGAAACCTGAATTAAGTACGGCGCATCTTGGTATTCAAGACCGAGATTTGGTTTATGAAGAAAAAGTACAATTACAACCTCACATTGTGTATTTAGCCTTGTCGAGCGAGGTAAAAGTAGGAGTGACGAGAAAAACACAAATGCCTACAAGATGGATTGATCAAGGCGCATCCCAAGCGATTTCTATTGTAGAAGTTCCGAATCGGTATCTTGCCGGAATTACCGAAGTCGCCTTAAAAAACCATTATGCTGATAAAACCAATTGGCGTAAAATGCTCCAAAACGATGTCGAACCAGTAGATTTAATCGCCGAAAGATTGAAAGTCGAAAACCTGATTCCCTCCGAAGTCCAAGAATATTTCTACTCCCAAAAAAATGATTTATACGAAATGCACTTTCCAGTTCTGGAATATCCAAAAAAAATAAATAGTTTGAGTTTGGATAAAACACCCAATTTTCAAGGGAAACTGACTGGAATAAAAGGACAATATTTAATTTTTGAGGATGGTACCGTTTTTAATGTCCGCAGTTCCGAAGGATATGTGGTGCGAATTGAAATATAAAATAAAACCCTTTCAATCCTAATGGCATAGTACTAAAAGGGCAAACTATTAAAAAAACTATTGAATATTTATTTCAAAAGGCATCATTGCCTGAATTCCTTTTCGAGATTGAACTTTTTTGATTTGTTCCATCAAACGATAGGTTTCTTCGCCTAATTCTTCTTTTATAAAGGATTCTTTAGATTTTGCAAATGGAAAGTTTTCTAAAATATCGTTGATGTCTTTTTCAAATTCAGGAAAGTTTTGAGTGCTGTATTTTTTTGTTTTTGACAAAGAAGCGGCTTCTTTTATAGCGTCGTCTAAACCTCCAATTCTATCCACAAGTCCAATTTTTAATGCTTGTGAACCTGACCAAACTCGACCTTGGCCAATAGAATCAACTTGGGCAACAGTCATTTTTCGGCCTGCTGCAACGTGTGATACAAATGTTTTGTAAACATGCTCTACACTTTCTTGGGTAACCGCTTTAAACTTTTCATCCATTGTTACAAAAGGGCTATATTCGGCTGCGTTTTCATTGGTTTTTACTTGTTCTGTGTAAATTCCAACTTTGGTTGCTAATTGGGTCATATTAGGCAAAACTCCAAAAACGCCTATTGATCCTGTAATGGTATTATTTTCTGCAAATATTTTATTGGCATTACAAGCAATATAATAACCACCAGAGGCTGCATAATTGCCCATAGAAACTACTACTGGTTTCACTTTTTTGGTTAATTCAATTTCTCTCCAAATCAAATCTGATGTTAAAGCACTTCCTCCCGGACTATCAATTCGCAGTACGATAGCTTTTACATTTTTATCTTTTCTGGCTTCAATCAAGGAGCGATTCATCGAACCTTCGCCAATGGTATGGACATCTCCTTCGCCACTCATAATTTCTCCTTGAGCATAAATCACGGCAATTTTATCTGAAGAAGTGTTGCTTTCAGAAGTTGTGGCTACTTTTTGAGCATAGTCAACTATACTTATTTTGTTGTAATCCTCGTCTTTATCGACTTTTAATTTTTTTCTAATGGCATTGTGATATTCATCTTCATAAGCGATTACATCGACTAGTTTTTCTGCTTTTGCCATTTCAGGTGTTCGGGCAAGAAGTCCGTTGGCAATCTCGTTTAATTTGGCTACTGATAGTGTTCTACTTTTCGAAATGTCAAAAAGAATAGAACTCCAAACCGAATTTAATAAGGACATTGTTTGTTCTCTATTGGCATCGCTCATTTTATTGTCTAGGAATGGTTCGACTGCACTTTTATATTTTCCGTGTCTTATGACTTCCATTTTTATTCCTGATTTTTCTTGTAGGTCTTTGAAGAACATTAATTCTGCAGATAAACCTTTGAAATCAAATTCACCCACTGGATTGATATAAATAGTATTGGCAACGGAATTCAAATAATATTCTTTTTGCGAATAGGAATTGGCATAAGCGACAACAAATTTTCCTGATTTCTTAAAGCTTTCCAATGCATCTCGCAAGGCTTTATATTGGGCAATTCCTAATTCTGAATTGTCATTCAAAATCGAAATTCCTTTGATGTCATTGTCTGTTTTGGCGCTTTCAATAGCATTTATTATATCAGAAACACCAACATTTTCTCCATCTGATAAAATTTCCATCCAAGGATCTTTGTATTTTCCAGCATAATCATTTTTGATATTTTGTAAGTTTAACTCAATAACCGAATCGTTTTTCACGCTTATTTCTTCAGAATCTCCTCCAAAAAGGGCTCCAATTAGGATTATTCCAAAAAAGAATAGCATAAAAAACACAAATAAACCAATAATGGTTGCCAAAACATTCCCTAAAAATCTCATAATTATATTTTTTTGATAAGTAGTAAAAAGTGTTGATTTGTTACAAATTAAAGTTTATAAACTCTAAAAATAGTTATCAACACGCATGCAAATATAGTTCTATTCTAAAATTGTTTTAGTTAATTTGTGGTTAATATGAAATCACAACATCTAGTCGTTTTATCTCTAGGAACTAATCAAGGGAATCGTCTTTTGAATATTGAAAATTGCATCCAATTGATTCACCAAGAATTGGGAACGGTGATCAAAATTTCGAAGTTATACGAAACGCCATCTTGGGGTTTTGACAGCGATGCGTTTTATAATTGTGCTCTGGTTTTGCATACTTTTAAGTCGGCAAATAAAATTTTGTCAACAATCTTGAAAATTGAAAAACAATTGGGTCGTATTCGGGGTGATGCTGCAGAATACCAATCCCGAATTATTGATATTGATTTGATTGCTTTCAATGAGGAAATTATTGATGCCAAAAACCTTCAAGTGCCACATCCGTTGATGCAAAATAGGAATTTTGTTTTGTTGCCAATGCTAGATTTAAATTTAGACTGGAAACACCCCGTTTTTAATAAAAAAATCACCGAATTACTCGAAATTTCAACAGACGAAAGTGTTTGTTCAATAGTTCAGAAATTAGATAATCCATTAGATAAGATTCCTTTAGAACAATTTAATTACATTGCTTTTGAAGGTAATATTGGGGCAGGAAAAACGACTTTGGCAACGAAAATTGCGGAAGATTTTAATGCCAAAACTGTTTTGGAACGCTTTGCTGACAATCCTTTTCTACCCAAATTTTATGAAGATCAAAACCGCTATGCTTTTCCGCTAGAAATGTCATTTCTTGCCGATAGGTACAAACAATTGTCTGATGATTTGGCGCAATTTGACTTGTTTAAAGATTTTATCGTAGCCGATTATCATATTTTTAAATCTTTAATTTTTGCCAAAATAACATTGGCAGAAGATGAATATCGCTTGTATCGAACCTTGTTTGACATTGTTTACAGAGAAATGCCAAAACCAGATTTATATGTTTATTTATATCAAAACTCCGAAAGATTATTGCAGAATATCAAAAAAAGAGGCAGAAGCTACGAGCAAAAAATACCGGCTTCTTATTTGGATAAAATAAACAACGGTTATTTGGATTTCATTAAATCACAAACAGATTTGAATGTTTTAATTATTGATGTTTCGGATAGGGATTTCGTAAAAAATCAAGAGGATTATCTTTATATTTTAGAAGAAATTCAACAGAAAATTAGCCGCTAAATTTACTTTTGAGTTTACCTTTTTAACGAAAAATGACCGCTTTTTTTAGGTTTAGTATCGTCAATTCTTAATTCATACCAATAATCATCCGAAGGCAAAGGATTTTTATTAAACATTCCATCCCAAGTAGGTTTTGTAGCATTTAAAACGGAAATTAATTTTCCATATCGGTCAAAAATAGATACTTCGGCTTGAGGATAATTATTTAATCCCTTTACTTCCCAGAAATCATTATAGGTGTCGCCGTTTGGAGTAAAAAACTTGGGAGCAATTAAAACGATAAAAGGTTGGCTCACATTGCTACATAAATTTATTTCTCTGACATAAGCAGCTTGCAAACCACTTTGTACATTAAAAAACACATTCGAACTTTGATAATTGATACCATCAATGGAGTATTCAAAATAAGGTTCTTCTTTTTTTAAATAAATAACAACAGTAGTTTCGTTGACATCAATTCGATCTATTTCAGGAATATTATATTCTAAAACGGTAATTTTCTTTGTGCTGGAACAATTTTCGGGCGCTGGACTAGTAACGACAACAGAATAAATCCCAGCATTTTTTACTGTAATTTTTTGGGTTTTCTCGCCTGTTGACCATTCATAAAACATTCCTGGAAGTGATGCGTCAAGTTCTACACCTGACGACTTACATTTAGTTACTTCTTCATCTGAAACTACTGGAGGAGTGTATACAAATACATCAACGGGAACCCGATTTCCGTTACTGCAGCCATTATTAAAGGCTTCAGCATAATAAGTAGTACTTGCCGCTATATTTGGGATTGTAAAACTGGTTCCTGTTCCTTCAATAATTGTTCCCGTTGCAGTGGCATACCAATTTATAATGCCGATAGTCGAATTCACTTGAAGCGTTACAGTTCCAGAACTGCATCTGGAAACTGGAGTATTTGTACTCGTAATACTTGGAATAGTATTTACAGTTGCTATAATTGGAATTCTGTTTGCACATCCATAATCAACATAATACGTTGTGGTACTATTTATTGAAGGATTGACATAACTATTCCCTGTTCCCAATAAATTTCCTCCGCTTGCTGCATCATACCAATTTATTGTTCCTGTTGAATTTGCTTGCAGCGTAACTATTCCTGAATCGCAAATCGGAGCGGGAGTTGTAACACTAATTTGGGCTATTGTCATTGACGTACTTGCCGAAATTTGTATAGCATCAACATCGCCTGCAACCATCCCTCCATATTCAACGATGAAGCCTTTGGGTTGATAATCTCCGGATGGGTCACCAGTAATTGTTAAATCATTCCAAGAGCCATTTTTTCCGATTCCAGGAGCGGTAACGTGAGCATAATCTTCATTTGCTCCATTAAATTGATTGGGTTCATTGGTATTCCAATTTGCGTAATTTGGAGATGATCCATTTGCTAGACCATTCCAAAAAATAGTACCTGTTTCTGGTCCAGTAACCCATTTCCAAACACCTTCTGTTTCTTGATCACTTCCTCCAATCCAACCTGCTCCAGGTGCTTGTGCTCCGGCTAATTGGGCTTCATCTGCTGCTGTTAAAGTAGCTAAATAACCTTGTAAGCCATAATAAGTCCTTGCTTCTGCAGCTATTTTTGCATCAGCCCAAGTAATTCCTACATTGGCAACATATTCATAAAAATGTTTGTTTCTAGGCAAATAACTTAATTGGCCTGATCCCAAACTAATCGAAAAAGTTCTGGTTCCAGTAGGCGAAGGGGAGGAATTACTGAATTTAACATCTGCAATGGCCGCTTCAAAATCAGTATATGGAATATCGACACCAGTTGAAGAGAATAATTTTAGTTTTCCTTCAGATGGAACCCAATCGAATGAAACAGTTGGATGAGATCCGGTGAGAGTTAATAGATCTTGACCAAAAACATATCCTGATGAGATTTGAATAGATACTGCATCGGTATTGGGGTCAGTAGGATCGAATGCAATGTTGACTGTTTCAACAATATTTAAAGAGGTCTGTGGGCAATAGGTTTGATTTCCTGTTGCAGTGATTTTTAGGGGAGTAGGAGTAGCCGTTTTACTACAGTCCTCAGAATAAAAGGCTGTAGCATCTTTGCGTATCCATATATTATCAGAATAGGCTTTGTTATCAACTTCTATGCATTTTAGATTTGGATTAGATAATAGATTTATAAAAATAAGTCCTTGGGGGTTACCACATTTCAAATTTAATTCTAATAGATTGTTATTGTTGCAAACAAAATTACTCAATAGAGGATTTTTAGAGATATCTAATTTTTTTAATTGATTGTTGTCGCAAAGTAAGACTACGAGCGCTGTATTTACAGAAACATCTAATTCTTTCAATTGATTAGTGCCACAAACTAAAGTTCCTAGTGCTGTATTTTTAGAAATATTCAATTCTAACAGTTTGTTATTGGAACAATATAAAATTCTTAAAGAATTATTTTTAGAAACATCTAATGTTGTCAATAAATTTTGTTGGCAACGTAAATTCCATAGCTCAGTGTTTTTAGAAACATCTAAAGTCGCAAGCATATTAAAACTGCAGTCCAATTGTTGTAATATAATATTTCTCGTAACATCTAAAACGGTTATTTGGTTATAGCTGCAATTTAACTGGACTAATGCCACAAAATCCTGAATACCGGTTAAATCAGTAATGTATTCGTTTGAAATGGTCAAAGTTGTTAATTTATTCACGCTAGACGTAAGCACCTTGCCATCAATTGCACCAACATCGATACCTCTATCTAATAAAGCCTGTTCAAAATTCACATCTGGAATTAATGTATATTGTGAATAGCCCAAAAAATTAGAAAGTACTAAAAAGATAAAGAGTAATTTTTTCATAAAACAATCAAGAAAAAATAGGAAGAATTCAATTTTTAACAAATCTACAATTTCCATTTCATTTTTTGGAACAAATCCCAAACGACTATTCCAGCACTTACTGAAATATTTAAAGAATGTTTAGTCCCCAATTGCGGAATTTCGATAGAGCCATCGCACATAGCAACAGCTTCTTGCGATACACCAAATACTTCGTTACCAAAAACTAAAGCATACTTTTTGTCCTTTTCGATAGTGAAATCTTGAAGAAAAATGGCGCTTTCTACTTGTTCAATGGCTAATACGGTAACACTGTTGTCTTTTAAATTTTGAATCACTTCAAGAACATCATTACAATGTTCCCAAACTACAGTTTCGGTCGCTCCTAAAGCTGTTTTGTGGATTTCTTTGTTGGGTGGAGTCGCTGTTATGCCGCATAAATATATTTTTTCAATCAAAAAAGCATCTGCGGTTCTAAATACGGAGCCGATATTATGTAAACTGCGGATATCATCCAAAACAATGATGATTGGAGTTTTTTCGGATTGTTTAAAATCTTCAATAGATTTTCGATCGAGTTCGCTGTTTTCTAGCTTTCGCATAGTTTTGGACTTGTGTTTAAATAAAAAAAGCTTCCAAAATTAAGGAAGCTTTTTTATAATAGTTATATCAAATTTAGCTTTTTGGAGCATCAGCAGCAAGTACAGTTCCTTTTATGGTAAGTACTTTTGAGGGGCTTCCCGCTGCATTTGAAGTGATGGTTACCGTTTTTGTAAAAGGACCAACTCTAGAAGCAGAAGTGTCATATTTTACTCCAATAACCGCTTTCGCACCCGGTAAAATAGGCTCTTTTGGAAAAGTTGGAACGGTACATCCACAAGATCCTGCTGCATTTGTTATAATTAATGGCTTGTTACCATTATTAGTAAATTCGAATTTACGATTACCGTCAGAGTTTATCGCTACGCTCCCGTAATCGATAGTTTCAGTTACATAAACCATTCCTGCACCATCTACTTTAGGTAAGGCAGGTGTGGTAGTTTTTGCAGTAGCTTTTTTAATAGCTTTGCTAGGTTTTGAAGTTTCTTGTGCGTTAGAAAAAGCAAACGCTAAAAGAGCTATTGAAAGTGTAATAATCTTTTTCATCATTATTTATTTTAAATTAAAAGACAAATTTATATAAAATATCTAAAATCCTGCTTAAAAATTACTTAAAAAAATTTTAAATTTAAGGTCTGTTCATTTTTCGTTATAAAATCTATAAATTCGCTACCTATAAATTTAAAGAATATATTTTGTCATCTAAGGAAAAAATCATCAAGGAAACCCCGTTAATGAAACAATACAACGAGATAAAAAGGAAGTATCCTGATGCTTGTTTGTTGTTTAGAGTGGGTGACTTTTATGAAACATTTGGTGAAGATGCGGTTCGAGCTTCTAAAATTTTGGGTATAACGTTGACCAAAAGAGGTGCAGGATCCGAAACCGAAACAGCTTTGGCAGGTTTTCCGCATCATTCTATTAATACCTATTTACCCAAATTAGTCAAAGCGGGGCTTCGTGTTGCCATTTGTGATCAACTTGAAGATCCAAAAATGACTAAAACTATAGTGAAACGCGGTGTTACAGAACTTGTGACTCCCGGTGTTTCAATGAATGATGAGGTTTTGCAGTCGAAGACCAATAATTTTTTGGCAGCCATTTATTTTGCCAATAAATCAATCGGGATTTCATTTCTTGATGTTTCCACAGGCGAATTTTTGACTTCGCAAGGCAATGCAGAATATATCGATAAGTTGTTGCAGAATTTCAATCCCAGTGAGATTTTGATTCCCAAAAACAATAAAAATGATTTCCGAGAAACTTTCGGTGATGATTACCACAGTTTTTATTTGGAAGACTGGATTTATAAAGAAGATTACGCTTTCGAAATCTTGACAAAGCATTTTCAAACCATTTCTTTGAAAGGTTTTGGAATCGAAGAATTGAAAGAGGGAATTATTGCTTCGGGAGCTATTTTGTATTATTTGTCCGAAACGCAACACAATAAAGTACAGCATATAACCGCGATTCAACGTATTGCCGAAGACGCTTATGTCTGGATGGATCGATTTACGATTCGGAATCTCGAATTGTACCACAGTTATAACCCCAATGCGGTCACACTTTTAGACGTTATAGACAAAACGCTTTCGCCAATGGGTGGTCGTTTGCTTAAACGTTGGTTGGCTTTGCCTTTGAAAGATGCTAATAAAATACGAAGCCGTCATCAAGTGGTTTCCTATTTGAAAGAGAATCAAAATGTATTAAAAAATATCCAAAAGCAAATCAAACAAATTTCGGATTTAGAAAGACTGATTTCTAAAATTGCCACCGGAAAAGTATCACCTCGTGAAGTGGTGTACCTGAAAGAATCTTTGGATGCTATCATTCCAATAAAAACCTTGGCTTTACAAAGTCCACAAGAAGCGGTGAAAGTCATTGGTGATAGTTTGCACAGTTGTGATTTATTGCGCGAAAAGATAAAAACAGTCTTGAATCAAGATGCTCCTGTGGCTGTTGCCAAAGGGAATGCTATTGCCAACGGAATCAATGCCGAATTAGATGAGTTGCGAGCAATATCGACTTCCGGAAAAGAATTTCTGGAAGGAATCGAAAAAAGAGAATCCGAAAGAACGGGAATTTCGTCTTTGAAAATTTCCTTCAACAATGTTTTTGGGTATTACATTGAAGTTCGAAACACGCATAAAGATAAGGTTCCTGAAGAATGGATTCGGAAACAAACCTTGGTGAGTGCCGAACGTTATATTACCGAGGAACTAAAAGAATATGAAACCAAAATTCTAGGTGCCGAAGAAAAAATCCACAAAATCGAAGCCGAATTATTCGAGCAATTAGTTTCTTGGATTGCAACTTATATCAAACCGGTTCAAATGAATGCCAATTTGGTAGCGCAATTGGATTGTTTGTGTTCGTTTACGCAATTGGCTATCGAAAATAAATATGTTTGTCCAGAGCTAGACGAAACATTCGAGTTGGATATCAAAAATGGTAGACATCCTGTTATCGAAAAACAATTGCCTGTCGGTATGCCTTATATTGCCAATGATGTTTTCTTGGATAGAGAAACACAACAGTTGATAATGATTACCGGACCCAATATGTCTGGAAAATCCGCTATTTTGCGTCAAACTGCTTTAATTGTACTCTTGGCTCAAATGGGAAGTTTTGTTCCAGCAGAAAGTGTAAGAATGGGCGTAACAGATAAAATATTTACTAGAGTAGGAGCTTCGGATAATATTTCGATGGGAGAATCTACTTTTATGGTCGAAATGAATGAAACCGCTTCTATTTTGAATAATATCTCCGACAGAAGTTTAGTGTTGTTGGATGAAATCGGAAGAGGAACCAGTACGTATGATGGAATCTCTATCGCTTGGGCCATTGCCGAATTTTTACACGAACATCCATCTAAGCCAAAAACCTTATTTGCGACCCATTATCACGAGTTGAATGAAATGAGTGAATCCTTACCAAGAATTCAGAATTATAATGTTTCAGTCAAAGAGTTAAAAGACACCGTGCTTTTTATCCGAAAACTGATAAAAGGAGGAAGTGCTCACAGTTTTGGAATTCACGTGGCAAAAATGGCTGGAATGCCTCAAATCGTAATTTTGAAAGCACAAAAACTGTTGAAGAAATTGGAGAAAGACCATTCTAGCGAAGTCTTGAGTGGCATTAAATCAGGGAAGGACGATATGCAAATGAGTTTCTTTAATCTAGACGATCCTTTGTTAGAAGAAATAAAAGAGGAAATTTTAAGCTTGGACATCAACACAATTACACCAATGGAAGCCTTGATGAAACTCAATGAAATCAAGAGAATGTTGACTAAAAATTAGTTTAATTGTCATAAGGGTTAGGTTATCAGAAGCTTAACTTTTGCCTATTTATTTTTTATAAAAAACGCTTGTGTAATTGAATTAATGTATTAAATTTGCATCCGCAATACGGTTAAGTATTTAGTTCCTTTTTATAATGAAAATGCGAAAATAGCTCAGTTGGTAGAGCGCGACCTTGCCAAGGTCGAGGTCGCGGGTTCGAGCCCCGTTTTTCGCTCAAACCATACGCTTAGTAGGTATTGAATTTAATTGATTTTTTAATTAAATTTAAAATCAAAAAGCAAAACGCTCTGATGTGATTGTGTTTAATTTATTTTTTCTAAAAATTAGATATAATCTCAAAAAAGCAAAACGCTCGGATGGTGCTGTATTTAATTAATTTTTTCTAAAAATTAGATATAACATTAAAAAGGCAAAATGCTCGGATGGTGCTGTATTTAATTAATTTTTTCTAAAAATTAGATATAAACTCAAAAAGCAAAACGCTCGGATGGTGAAATTGGTAGACACGCTGGACTTAAAATCCAGTGAACAGCAATGTTCGTGCGGGTTCAAGTCCCGCTCTGAGTACTATTGAAAACCGTAAAGACT
>CALPPA020000002.1 GCA_943325355.2 Klebsiella pneumoniae
CTGCTCCAACGCCGCCGGCTAGAAATGCAGCTGATGTAATTTCAATTTTTAGTGATGCATATGCTAATAATCTTCCTAACTTACGAATAGGTCAGTTCTGGGGTCAGCAAACAATTTGTGATGACGTTGATCCAGGAAATGGTGATAAATATAAAAGAATGGTGAAGTTTAATTATCAAGGTGTTGAATTTAATAGTTTAGATCCTGCATTTAAAGTAAATGTTAGTGTTGGTTACAAATTACATATTGATATTTACCACACTTCTTTGGAGCCTATTGAAGTTTCTATAATTTCTCCTGGAAAAGAAAACTTTGTTAAACTTACTCCAGTAAGCACAGGATGGAAAAGTTATGATATTGATGTAAATGCTACAAATTATCCTGTTCCTGTCTTAACTGATATTTTCCAAATCAAGTTAGAACAAAGAGGTGCCTTAATGACAACGTATTGGGACAATTTATATTTTTGGAAAGGAACAGCTTTAGGAGTTGCTAAATTTGACGCTTCAAGCATAAAAATGTATCCAAATCCTGTTCAAAATACTTTAACTATTGAAGCTAACAGTGAAATTCAAAGAGTTTCGGTTTATAATGTATTAGGACAAGAAGTACTATCTAGAAGCCCAAAAAGCAATTCTACTACTTTGCAAACAAATGACCTTCAAAAAGGAGTTTATATGGTAACTACTGAAATTGACGGTAACATCTCTAGCAGCAAAATTGTTAAAGAATAATTTTTAGATTTTAGTATTGATTGAAGCGCATCTGATTGCTCAGATGCGCTTTTTTTTTATGACATTTGGCAATTATTAATAATGTATAAACAATTATTATTTTTCATACAAAACACACTATTCAGTAGCTTGAGGAGTCTTTTAGTGGTGTTTTTGTATAGTTTTATAGTGTCAAGTAACTAATGATTTATCTATTTAATATTTTATTTTTGCTTTACAAATATAAATTTACAAAAATGAAAAAAATTACACTATTCGTTTTTCTAATGACAATTTCATTAGGTTTTTCTCAAAACACGGTTACAGTTAATGCAAGTGCCACATGGAGAGCTTGGGCAACTTGGGGACCAGCAACAGGTAATTCAGCTTCTGACTATGGAGGGAACGCTTGGGGATTAGGAGATTTAAAAACATTCGCCAATACTTTCAATAATTCCATTTCATTGTATC
Organism: Klebsiella pneumoniae; assembly: GCA_943325355.2. GTDB lineage: Bacteria > Bacteroidota > Bacteroidia > Flavobacteriales > Flavobacteriaceae > Flavobacterium. Next base: position 1,185 of record CALPPA020000002.1, read on the forward strand.
CTAATTTTAGTGCTTACGGAAATGGAACAAATCCATATTGGGTAAACGGTGCCATAGGAAGTAAAATATTCGAAGGAAGTTCCTATGTAGAGAGTGCCGCTTTAGCTGGCAGCTCGCTCACCTTTACCGCAAAAGTAGCATACTATACTTTGAATTCAGGATATACGGCCGAAGCATTTATTAAAGCTATAGACCCTGCAAATAATTATAATACAGTTATAGACATAAGAACGCCTCTAGTAGCTGGACAAACATTTAGTATTTCAACTGCAGGAAATATTCCGGCTGGATTACTTGTGCAATATGGTTTTGCAATAAAAGGATTAAATGCTAATCCAGCCCAAGAAGCTGCTTTAGGCAAAGTGGTTGTTGGTCCAGTTGGAGTAGGAGTTTCAACAATACAAATGAATTTGCCTGTAACCTTTGATGACGCAACAATAGATTATAATTTATTGGGATTTGGTGGTGCGGATAATTCCACGGTTCAAACAGACCCAACTTTACCAACAAATAAAGTAGTAAGGGTTATTAAATCTGCAACTGCATTGTCTTTTGCTGGGACCACAATAACAGGACTTGCAGAAACAGGATTTAGCAGCAAAATTCCTTTCACTTTAAGTGATACAAAAATGAGTGTTCGTGTTTGGTCTCCAAACGCAGGAATCAAAGTACGTTTAAAAATCGAAGATCACGCTAATAGTGCCATAAATTGTGAAACTGAATCCACAGTGACAATCGCATCCGGTTGGCAAACTTTAGAATTTGATTTTGCCAATAATGTTTCAGGAACTCCATTAGATATTACCAAGAATTATGATAAAGCTACCATTTTCTTTAATTTTGGAGTTGCTGGATCAGTTACTGGACTAAAGACCTATTATTTTGATGATGTCAAATTTGTATCTGCACTTTCTAATGCTAAATTCGACACATCTAGTATAAAAATGTATCCAAATCCTGTTAATAACAGTTTGACGATTGAAGCCAACAGTACTATTGAAAGAGTTTCTATTTACAATGTATTAGGACAAGAAGTGATGTCAAGAAGTCCAAAAAGCAACGCTACTACTTTGCAAACCAGTGAGCTTCAAAAAGGAGTGTATATGGTAACAACTGAAATTGATGGAAACAGTTCTACCAGCAAAATAATCAAAGAATAGTTTTAGATTTTTATAATTGAATGAAGCGCATCTGAACAAACAGATGCGCTTTTTTTGGTTATACAAATTTATATGACCCAAGGAAATATTGCTTTGTCATAATAATTCGAAAAAAAATCATTTGAATCGTAAAACATTTTGACATAGACAAAATCTGTTACGATTTATTAGAACAGGTTTTTTTGTAGATTTACCTCCAAAATATTTTTATGTCCAAAACAAAAAAACAAGCAGCTATAGGGTTTATTTTTATTACGCTCTTAATTGATATTACGGGCTGGGGAATTATCATTCCAGTGATTCCAAAATTGATTCAAGAATTAATACATGGAGATGTTAGCGAAGCAGCAAAATATGGTGGTTGGCTCACATTTGCTTATGCTATAACCCAGTTTATGTTTGCTCCCTTAATAGGTAATTTGAGTGATAAATTTGGGCGAAGACCCATAATTTTAATTTCACTTTTTGCCTTTTCATTAGATTACATAGTATTAGCCTTTGCGCCAACTATTACGTGGCTATTTATAGGAAGAATAATTGCAGGGTTAACAGGGGCAAGTATTTCTACCGCTTCGGCATATATTGCTGATGTGAGTACGCCAGAGAATAGAGCTAAAAACTTTGGAATGATTGGTGTGGCTTTTGGGCTAGGATTTATAATCGGACCTGTTATAGGTGGTGTTTTAGGGCATTACGGTTCTAGGATTCCGTTTTATGCGGCAGCGGTTTTGTGTATGATGAATTTCGTTTATGGTTATTTTATTTTGCCTGAATCATTACCAAGAGAAAATAGAAGAGCTTTTAATTTTAAAAGAGCCAATCCAATAGGAGCCTTTTTGAATTTAAAAAAATACCCTTCACTATATGGATTATTATTTGCTTTGTTTTTGATTTATGTAGCATCCCATGCAGTAGAAAGTAACTGGAGTTATTTTACGATGTATAAATTTAGTTGGGATGAAAAAATGGTTGGAATTTCACTAGGCGTAGTTGGCGTTTTAGTAAGTCTTGTTCAAGGAGGATTAATACGATGGACTAGCAAGAAACTAGGAAATGAAAAAAGTATTTATGTTGGTATGGTATTGTATACTATTGGAATGTTTTTGTTTGCCTTTGCTTCAGAAAGCTGGATGATGTTTCTCTTTTTGATTCCGTATTGTCTTGCAGGAATTGCTGGTCCAGCATTGCGAGCTATAATTTCAAATCACGTTTTGCCAACAGAACAAGGTGAAATTCAAGGTACAATTGCGAGTTTAATCAGCGCTGCAACCATTATTGGACCACCAGTAATGTCCAGTCTTTTTTATTATTTTACACATAAAGACGCGCCATTTGAATTTGCAGGAATGCCATTTATTCTTGGTGGGTTATTGATGATTTGTAGTGGTACTGTCTCTTATTTTTCGTTGAAAAAGTATGCTACCTCAAATACAAACAATGATTGAAATAATCAATAATTCCTTTGCCTTTCATTAAAACATCAGCACCAATAATACCGTGAACGGGCTTCGCCTTATGTTCTATTAAAGCTTCATTTATATGCGTTAAATCAAAAATCACAAGTTCAAATCCCGTGTGTTTCCAGTTCCCCAATTTGAGTTTGTTACCAACGGCAATTTGTGTTAGCATTCCATTTGCACCAGCTCCAGAAGCTTTTGTTTTTGATTTTTTGGCTTCCAATAGAAATAATTCGATGCTATCAAAACCCACACAACTGGAACTTGCGCCAGTATCGAGAATAAAATTTCCTTTGATTCCATTAATACTTGCATTGATGAGCAAATGTTGGGTTTTAGTTACTTTAAATTTTATTTTCTTGTAGCTTTCTTTTTTAAGAATATCAGGCAGGGTTTTCATAAAGTCGTATTATCATTCAAAAGTAATCTAAAAACGCACAAAATTATATTTCAAAGTTTCAAAAAACTAACTTTGCACCATAAAATAAAATTAATGACAATAACTGACACTCACACCCATTTATATTCCAGCGAATTTGACGGCGATCGCAATGAAATGATTCAACGGGCAATTGATGCTGGAGTTTTGCGATTTTTTATCCCCTCCATAGATTCCACGTTTACACAATCGATGTATGATTTAGAAAATTCTTATCCAGAAAATATTTTTCTAATGATGGGTTTGCATCCTACGCATATTAAAGACAATTATCTAGAAGAATTACAACACGTTGAAGAAGAATTATCTAAAAGAAAATTCTTTGCCATTGGGGAAATAGGCATCGATTTATATTGGGACAAAATCCATTTGCCGCAGCAACAGGATGCTTTCAGAAAACAAATTCAATTGGCAAAACAATACAAATTACCCATTGTGATTCATTGTCGTGAAGCTTTTAATGAAATTTTCGAAATCTTGGAAGAAGAAAAATCTAATGATTTGTTCGGAATTTTTCATTGCTTTTCTGGAACTTTTGAGCAAGCTTTACAGGCTATTTCGTATAATATGAAACTGGGAATTGGCGGAGTTGTGACGTTCAAAAACGGAAAAATTGACCAATTCCTGAATCAAATCGATTTGAAATACATTGTACTAGAAACGGACTCTCCGTATCTGGCGCCCGTTCCTTATAGAGGAAAACGGAACGAAAGTAGTTACATAATTAATGTCGTCGATAAACTGGCTGAAATTTATAGTTTATCCGCAGCAGAAATCGCACAAATTACCACTGAAAATTCTAAAGAAATATTCGGGATTTAACAAAGATTAAACTTAACTTTAAGTTTTTTTTTGTTCATTTGTCCAACTAAATTGATTGCTATAATGAATAAATTTGATGCCATTCGGCCTTTTTCTGATACTGAAATAAATGATGGGATTTTAAAAGTACTTGATCATCCGATGATGAAAGCCTTAATGAGCTTTTGTTTCCCTGGAGTAGAGGACGAAATCTGGAAAGAACAACTTAAAAAAACACATTCGATACGAGATTTTCAATGTAATTTTATTTATTACGGTGTAAAACAAGTGTTGGAAAAAAGCTCTGATGGGTTGACTACTTCTGGCTTTGAAAAATTAGATAAAAACACGCCCTATCTTTACATATCCAATCATCGTGACATTGTTTTAGACACCACTTTTTTAAATGCTAGTTTGTTCGAAAACGGCAAACTAATGACTTCCTCTGCCATTGGCGATAATCTAGTTAAAAGACCATTTTTGAAAATTCTGGCCAAATTAAATAGAAATTTTTTGGTACAACGCGATCTGACGCCAAGAGAATTGCTTGTTAGTTCAAAATTGCTGGCCGAATATATAGCTCATTTACTATTGCACGAAAACCGTTCGGTTTGGATTGCACAACGAGAGGGACGAACTAAAGATGGAAATGACGCGACTAACCCGGGAGTTCTAAAGATGATTGGTATGGGATCTGATGAGCCTAATTTAATGGACTACTTTAAAAAAATAAAGGTAGTTCCGGTTTCCATTTCTTATGAGTATGATCCTACAGATGCTTTAAAAATGCCACAATTAATTGCGGAATCCAATAATGAAGTTTACATCAAAGAGAAAAACGAAGATATTATGACTTTGTTGAGCGGAATCGTTGGCCAAAAGAAAAGAATTCATATTCATATTGGGGATGTTCTTGATGCAGAAATTGATGAAATTAAACAAAATTTTGACACATCAAACAAACAAATTCAGGCTTTGGCACAAGTTATAGATGATTCAATTTTGAGTAGTTATCGACTTTGGCCTACTAATTACATTGCTTACGATATTTTGTATAATACCAATACTTATCAGGAATTTTACACCGAAAATGAAAAATCGCTCTTTGAACGCCGGATGGAAATGCGGATAGATCACAATAACGCTATTGCAAAGCAAGGGTTTTTAGATATGTATGCTAATCCAGTTGTCAATAAATTAAAATATACCAATGCAGTCTAAAGCCAAAATACTTTTAATCTATACCGGAGGTACGATAGGTATGATGAAAGATTTTGAAACGGGCGCTCTAAAGGCATTTAATTTCAGTAAATTGTTGCAAAAAATTCCGGAGTTAAAGCAACTAGATTGTGAAATCGAAACTATTTCTTTTGAAAACCCAATCGATTCCTCCAATATGAATCCTTTAGAATGGAACAAAATCGCTACAATTATCGAGAATAATTATGCTCATTTTGATGGATTTGTTGTTTTGCACGGTTCGGATACGATGTCTTATTCTGCATCTGCCCTGAGTTTTATGCTCGAAAACTTGTCAAAACCAGTTGTGTTTACGGGTTCACAATTACCCATTGGAGATTTAAGAACCGATGCCAAAGAAAATCTAATTACTGCCATTCAAATTGCATCATTACAAATTGACAATAAACCGGCAATAAGCGAAGTATGTTTGTATTTTGAATACAAACTGTATAGAGGTAACAGAACTACAAAAATTAATTCAGAAAACTTTAATGCTTTTATTTCGCCTAATTACCCAGCTTTAATTGAGTCAGGAGTTCTTTTGAAAACCTTTCCAGAGTTATTTTTGCCTAAAACGAGAGTCAAGAAATTAAGAATTCATAAAAACTTGGAAAATAATGTAGTGATTGTAAAAATGTTTCCTGGAATAAGCGAGGCGGTTTTATCAGCTATTTTTTCAATTACAGATATCAAAGGAATTATTTTAGAAACTTATGGAGCTGGAAATGCACCCACCGAAGATTGGTTTTTAACCCTTTTGAAAAATGGTATAGCAAGAGGTTTGCAAATTGTTAATGTTACACAATGTTCTATTGGAAGTGTGACAATGGGAAAATATGAAACAAGTACAGCAATGAAAGAAATTGGCTTAATTTCTGGAAAAGATATCACTACCGAAGCTGCTATAACTAAATTAATGTATTTGTTGGGACAGAATGTTTCGCCAACTATTTTCAAAACACTATTCGAAACTTCATTACGAGGCGAAATTTCATAAAAAGCGAATTTTAATTTTCTTTAGTCAAATTTTTTCGTGTTCTTTGCAACCTCAAAATAAATAGAGAGGTGGCCGAGTGGCTGAAGGCGCACGCTTGGAAAGCGTGTATAGGGCAACTTATCGAGGGTTCGAATCCCTTCCTCTCTGCAACATAATTTATTATATTCTAAAAAAGGCAGCTATTCAGTTGTCTTTTTTTTGTATTTTTATCCCACAAAAATTCAATATGCGATTATTACTCAGTTGTTTTCTTTTCGTATTAGTTCTGCCTGTTTTTTCGCAAGAAAATGCAAGTACAGAAATCGCTCCTAAACTAGATTCATTGTATAGAGAAGACCAGTTTTATTTTGGATTTACACTTAACACTTTACAAAATAAACCAGTTGGTTTGACCCAAGACAAATTTTCTTCTGGTTTTTCAGCAGGGTTTCTTAGAGATTTTCCTGTCAACAAGAACAGGACTATTGCCATAGCTCCAGGACTTGGTTTTTCTTACAACAACTACAATCAGAATCTTAAGATTGAAGAAATAAATCAACAACCAATTTACACCATTATTAATCCCGAGACTTCATTTAACATAAACCGATTTACTCAATTTCTGGTCGATGTTACCATCGAATTCAGATGGCGGACATCAACTTATGAAAGTCATAAATTTTGGAGGATTTATGGGGGTTTCAAGATGAGTTATTTGTTGTATGATAAATCAGTTTATGAAGACGAATTGGGAAAAATAGTGGTTACTAATAATAAAGATTTTAATATATTTCAATATGGAGCGTATCTTTCGGCGGGTTATAATTCGATAAATGTTTATGCTTATTATGGTTTAAATTCCTTATTTCAATCAGCAAAAACAAATACAGAATCTATAGATATGAATTCGTTTAATGTTGGGATTATGTTCTACATTTTATAGCCAAAAACCCAGCAAAAGCATTTGTGGAATTATTCCCAAAAGTAAGCCAATCACTAATTCTTTTGGCGTATGTGCTTTCATTTCTAATCTTGATGAAGCTACAAAACCATTCATAAGAACTAAAAAAGCAATACCATTTATATTTCGGGTTTGATTGTGGATGCTTAATCCTATAAAAAAAATGGTCAAAGCGCTTATGGCAACCATATGAAGGCTGGCTTTTATTCTAAAGAACAACAGTATCAAAGCCAACACAGTACTTAACAATCCTCCCAAAAAGAAAAAATGAAATTCTGGAAAATGGTCTAATGTTATGCTTTTTCGCACCAATAAAATAGTCAAAAAACATTGAATGACCAATGGTATTTTACGTTGCGATATTTCCGAAATCATAATAGAATCGACTTGGCCAGCGGTACGCAACACAAAAAAAAAGAGAATTGGCAGCAGTATCGTGATAATTACTATTTGGAAAATAGCAAAGTATATCTCAGGATTTGTATAATAAGAGTCATAGAAAAAAAAGTAAAACAAGGCGGTAAAAACCGGAATGAATATCGGATGAAATATATAGGAAAAAAAGGGTAGGATTTTTTTCAAAATGATAAATTGTTATATTTTCTTCCTCATTCTCGCCACAGGAATATCTAATTGTTCTCGATACTTAGCAATGGTTCGTCTTGCAATTGGGTAGCCTTTTTCCAAAAGAATTTCTGCTAATTGATCGTCTGGAAGCGGTTTTTGTTTGTCCTCATCCTCAATCACATTTTGAAGAATTTTCTTGATTTCTAGTGTTGAAACATCTTCACCTTGGTCATTTTTCATTGCTTCGGAGAAGAATTCTTTGATTAGTTTTGTTCCATAAGGAGTTTCCACATATTTGCTATTGGCTACACGAGAAATGGTCGAAATATCAAGTCCAACTAAGTCGGCAATGTCTTTCAGAATCATCGGTTTTAGCTTGGTTTCATCGCCCTCAAGGAAGTATTCTTGTTGGTAATGCATAATGGCATTCATCGTCACATAAAGCGTTTCTTGGCGTTGTTTGATAGCGTCGATAAACCATTTAGCCGAATCCAACTTTTGTTTAATAAACTGAACTGCATCTTTCTGCGCATTCGATTTATCTCGGGAACTTTTATAGGTTTGCATCATTTCCTGATAATCTTTGGACACGTGTAAAGAAGGTGCATTTCTTCCGTTTAGGGTCAAAACTAATTCGTCGTCCACAATTCTAATGGCAAAATCTGGAACAACGTGTTCCGTAATTTTGTTGCTCCCTGTAAAGGAACCGCCTGGTTTTGGGTTTAGTTTTTCTATTTCGTGAATGGCGGTTTTGAGTTGCTCATTCGATACAGCATATTTCTGTAACAGTTTGTCGTAATGTTTTTTGGTAAAAGCATCAAACTGGTTTTCGATAATATCGATTGCCAAAGCCACATATTCAGTAGGAGTTTTGTGTTTTAATTGCAACAATAAACATTCTTGCAAATCGCGTGCTCCAACACCCGAAGGTTCCAATTCGTGTATGATGTGCAACATTCTCTCGACCGTTTTTTCATCAGTATAAATGCCCTGGGTAAACGCCATATCGTCAACCATATCTGGAATACTTCGTCGGATATAACCCATATCGTCGATACTTCCCACGAGGAATTCTGCAATTTCCCGCTCGGAATCATTCAATATAAAAGTATTCAATTGATTTATTAAATCTTGGTGAAAACTGATTGGTGCAACCAGTGGTGACTCGCGTTCTTCGTCGTCATCACTATAATTATTGGCCTGAGTTTTATAATCTGGAGTTTCGTCGCTGCTTAAATATTCGTCAATGTTAATGTCGCTAGTGTCTTCACTTTCATTATCGTCATAGTCGTCGAATTCGTCATTGGCATCATCATTGTCGAATTCGTCTTTATCGTAAATTTCTTCTTCTTCACTTCCTGTTTCCAAGGCTGGATTTTCATTCATTTCTTCCATCAAACGTTGTTCGAAAGCTTGCGTAGGCAATTGAATTAACTTCATCAACTGGATTTGTTGTGGAGATAATTTCTGGGATAGTTTAAGATTTAGAAATTGCTTAAGCATATGTTTATTTGGTTATGCGGTTATCTGGTTATGCGGTTATTCAATACAAATAACCAAATTCACAAATAACCGAATCCACTATAATTAAAATTCTGCATTCATAGGCGTTCTCGGAAAAGGAATTACGTCACGAATATTTGTCATTCCAGTTACAAAAAGCACTAATCTTTCGAATCCAAGACCAAAACCAGAGTGAACTGCGCTACCAAATCTTCTAGTATCAAGATACCACCATAATTCTTCTTCGTCAATTCCAAGGGCTTTCATTTTTTCTACCAAAACATCTAAACGTTCTTCTCTTTGTGAGCCTCCTACAATTTCTCCAATTCCTGGGAAAAGAATATCCATTGCACGAACCGTTTTTCCGTCTTCGTTCAAACGCATATAAAACGCCTTGATATTCGCTGGATAATCAAACAAGATTACTGGACATTTAAAATGTTTTTCAACCAAATAACGTTCGTGTTCCGATTGTAAATCAGCGCCCCATTCGTTGATGATGTAATTGAATTTTTTCTTTTTGTTTGGAGTACAATCTCTCAAAATGTCAATCGCTTCAGTATATGAAACGCGTTTGAAGTTATTTTCTAAAACAAAATTTAGTTTTTCAAGCAACCCCATTTCGCTTCTTTCGGCTTGTGGTTTCGATTTTTCTTCGTCTAATAAACGTCCTTCCAAGAATTTTAAATCCTCTGGACATTTTTCCAATGTGTATTTGATTACATATCGAATAAAATCTTCGGCCAAATCCATATTGTCGTTTAAATCATTGAAAGCTACTTCGGGTTCAATCATCCAAAATTCAGCCAAATGGCGCGAAGTGTTCGAGTTCTCGGCTCTAAATGTGGGTCCAAAAGTATAAATTTGACCCAAAGCCATCGCAAAAGTTTCGCCTTCTAATTGACCGGAAACGGTTAAATTTGTTTCTTTCCCGAAAAAATCTTCCTTATAATTTACTTTTCCGTCTTCGGTTCTTGGTGTGTTGTCGAAAGGCAAAGCGGTTACTTTAAACATTTCGCCAGCACCCTCAGCATCCGATCCCGTGATGATTGGAGTGTTGACATACACAAAACCTTTTTGTTGAAAATAGCTGTGAACAGCGTACGACAGTACCGAACGAACGCGCATAATAGCACCAAACATATTGGTTCGAACTCTTAAATGTGCATTTTCACGCAAGAAATCTAGACTTGGTTTATTTTTAGGTTGTATTGGGAATTTCTCTGCATCTGAATCACCAAGGATTTCGAGTTTATCGACTTTGATTTCATATTTCTGTCCAGCTCCTTGACTTTCTATCAAGTTTCCAGTAACAGAAATTGCGGCTCCCGTTGTAATTCTTTTTAACGTTTCGTCGGGTGTGTTTTCAAAATCGACGACACATTGTATATTATTAATAGTTGAACCGTCGTTCAACGCGATAAATTGATTGTTTCTAAAAGTTCGAACCCAACCTTTTGCATTTATTGATTGAAGTGTAGTTGTACTGTTTAGCAAGTCTTTAACTCTTGTATGTTTCATCTTAATTGTAGAATTGATAGTATAAATTGTATTATAATTGAACTGCAAATATAATTGATTTGTTTGGAAAAGCCATTGGTAGAAATGGTCTAATCAGGAGCTATTTCCCGCTATTCGCTATATCCACGCCCAAAAGCGTGGGATGCCGCTGCTATCGGGGCTAAGCCAATGGAGATATTTAGGAATTTTCAGAACAATTGGGTCTTAAAAATGGTTTACCAAAAGTTAAAGAGATTTTAACAGTAGATGAGTTATTAGGTCTCCGTTCAGAGTCACAATGTAGAGATTCCCATATGTCGTATCTTCAATAGCAGCATAAACATTTTGGTTTATCAGTTTGTTTATAAAATCGGAAATGGTATTGCTGTGACCAACGACCAAAATTGTTTTTCCTAAATTATCGGTTTTAAATTTATCGAAGTCAAGGCTTTTAGCGTCATAAAGAGTAATATCTAATTTTTTATTTTCAGCTGTTGGCGCAGCAGTTTGCTGGGTTCTCTTAAAATCGGTACTATAAATAGCATCAAAAGTAGTTTCTGAAAATATTTTACCCCAATGTGCAGCTCGTTCCAAACCAACGCTTGATAAATCGGGATTCTTGGAACTATCTATTTTTTCAGCGTGCCGGATAAAATAAATAGTTGTCGTTTTGTGCTGCGCAAAAGACAATTGAACTACTAGTAAAAGAAATAAAAAATTATTTTTCATCTGGTTTTTCATCATAATAAATGGGTTTGTTAATCTTTAAAAAATTAATTTCCCTTCTGTCTTCCAAAGATTGTTAAGTAACTAATTCTTTTTTTTGTTTTCTAAATTATCAATTTCTTCATCGCTAGGTTCGGTGATGTCAAGTTTGGGTTCGATGAATTCCTGCTCGTTAGCCAATGTTTTGTTCAAAGTTAAAACCAAAGCGGGTAGTAACATTAAATTTGACAACATTCCGAACAATAAAGTCAATGAAATCAATCCACCAAGGGCAATTGTCCCACCAAAACTAGATAACATAAACACCGAAAACCCAAAGAATAATACGATGGAAGTATAAAACATACTCAGCCCAGCATCGGCAAAAGTGGCATAAACGGACTTGCGGATTTTCCAGTTGTTTTTCTTTAATTCGACCCGGTATTGCGCCAGAAATCGAACTGTATCATCAACCGAAAGTCCAAATGCGATTCCGAAAACCAATATTGTTGATGGCTTCAGCGGAATGTTAAAAAAGCCCATAATTCCTGCCGTAAGCAATAGCGGCAAAAGATTCGGCATAATTGAGACCAAAATCATTTTAAACGAACGGAACATAAAACCTATTAAAAGGGCTGTCAAGAAAAAAGCAAAAATCAATGACGAAAGTAAATTATCGAGCAAATAGCCTGTCCCTTTTTGGAAAACCAATGCTTTTCCGCTAATAGTCACGTTATACCGATCTGGAGGGAAAAGTTTGTCAGCTTTTTTACGGATTTCAGCTTCAATTTTGGGAATCACATCACCGTTTTCATCTCGCATAAAAGTAGTGATTCGGGTATATTGTCCCGTTGAATCAACATAGCTTTTCATAAGATTATCTTTCGAGTTCTTTGTTGCATTTTTGGCATACGACAAAATAAAAGATTCCTCCTGAGAAGTAGGCAATTCGTAATAATCCGGGTTTCCGTTGTAATAGGCTTGTTTGGAATATTTGACCAAATTAACAATCGATATGGGTTTTGACAATTCTGGAATTTCGTCAATAGTTTCCTCGAGTTCTTCCATTCGCTTAAGCGTGGAGAGTTTCATAACTCCCTTTTTGCGTTTGGTGTCAATCATAATTTCTAACGGCATAACGCCATCAAATTCTTTTTCGAAGAAAACGATGTCTTGGAAAAAGGCTTCTTTTTTAGGCATATCTTCTATTAAGCTGCCTGAAATACGCATTTTGTAAATTCCTATTATACTGATGACAAGAAGCAAAATAGCTACAACATATATTGTAAATCGGTTTTCTTTTACGTTTCGAAGAATCCAGCCCATAAAAGTTTTTATATAGCCTCGGTCAAGGTGCTCAATGTGGCGGTCTTTTGGTGGTGGAATATAACTGTGAAAAATAGGAATTATAATGATGCACAAAAAGAAAAGCGCCATAATATTTATGGAAGTTACCAATCCAAATTCTAATAACAATTGATTGTTTGAAGCCACGAAAGTAGCAAAACCAATGGCTGTGGTAAGGTTTGTCAAAAGGGTTGCCATTCCTACCTTAGTGGTAACTCGTTGAAGTGCTTTGGCTTTATTCCGGTGAACTTTGTATTCTTGATGGTATTTATTGGTTAGAAAAATACAATTTGGAATTCCAATTACAATAATTAAAGAAGGAACTAAGGCAGTTAGAACGGTGATTTCGTAATTTAATAATCCCAAGAAACCAAACGACCACATTACACCAATAATTACAATAATCATAGAAATTATAGTAGCTCTAAAACTTCTAAAAAAGAAAAAGAAAAGCAACGACGTTACTAATAATGATGCCCCGATGAAGATGCTTATTTCGTCGATAATGGTCTGTGCGTTAAGTGTTCTAATGTAAGGCATTCCAGAAACTCGCAAATCGATGTTGGTTTCTTTTTCGAAAGCTTCCACTGCGGGAACTAATTTGTTTAGAATAAAATCTTTTCGAGCTGGAGTGTTTACAATTTTTTTGTCTAAGTAGACAGCAGAACGGATGCTTCCTGATCTTTTGTTGAACAACAATCCTTCGTAAAAAGGCAAATCATTGAAAAGTTCGTTTTTTATTTTTTCGAGATAGGCTTTGTCGGTAGTTTTACTTTGGTCAACAAAGGAAACCAATTCGAATTTTTTGAGCGAATCGTTTTTTTGTAATTTCTTTAGGTTGTTTATGGAGATAACAAGATCAATCGCGTTGTCTTCTTTTAGGGTGTTCATTAATTTAGCCCAAGCAGCATAAGCTTTTGGAGTGAAAAATGTTTTGTCTTTTACGCCAATGATAACCAAATTTCCTTCTTCGCCAAATTTGTTTAAAAAGGCATTATACTCTACATTGACAATATCGTCGTCTGGGAGCATATTGGCTTCTGTTTGGGTAAAATGGATATTTTTCCATTGCAGAGCCAATAAAATGGTTATCGCTGCAATAATCGATATCATTAAAATTCTATTTCGAAGGACTATGCGGGCAAATAAAGACCAAAATCCTAAACTAAACCACTTGACCATATCAATTTTTAGATGTAACAAAGGTAGTTAAAACGACCCTGAAATATTCGCTCTAAATGAACCTTTTTGTTTCTTTAATTTTTGTTTCTACGATTTTAATTTTACAATAACATAATTTTATGGGATGTAATTTATATATTTGGATTTCTCATCTTTGCACAAAAATTATTGAAGCAGTAACTTATGAAAAATCATAGAAACACCATTTTTTATTTTGTAGTTACAGGCGGTTTTACGGCTTTGATTTATTGGATTATAAGTAAAGGGAAAAGCTTAGAGATTGACAAAAAATTTTTGCGTCCTGTAACTGAAAATGGTCATTGGAATGACTTTCTTTCGTCGTTATCACTAAATTTACATCATCCTCTTGCCATTCTTTTGGCTCAAATTATTACTATAATTGTTGTGGCTCGACTTTTTGGCTGGTTTTTTAGAAAAATTGGCCAACCCTCAGTCATTGGTGAAATTATAGCTGGAATTGCACTTGGACCTTCGTTATTGGGTTTGTATTTTCCAGAATTTTCTAACAGTTTGTTTCCAATTGAATCTTTGGGGAATTTGCAGTTTTTAAGTCAAATTGGGTTAATACTTTTTATGTTTGTAATAGGAATGGAACTTGACTTAAAAGTCCTAAAAAACAGGGCTAAAGAAGCCATTGTTATTAGTCATGCGAGCATCGTTATTCCTTTTGCTTTAGGAATTGGGTTAGCTTATTTTGTTTATCTTAAATTTGCCCCATCAGATGTCGCTTTCTTACCTTTTGCTTTGTTTATGGGGATTGCTTTGAGTATTACGGCGTTTCCTGTTCTGGCAAGAATTGTGCAAGAAAGAGGAATTCATAAAACCAAGCTAGGAGCTATTGTTATAACTTGTGCAGCCGCCGATGACATAACTGCCTGGTGTATCCTTGCGGCGGTAATTGCGATTGTAAAGGCAGGAACTTTTGTGAGTTCGCTTTATGTGATTGGATTGGCAATATTCTATGTTATTGTTATGTTTTTTGTGGTAAAACCATTTTTAAAAAAAATTGGGGACTTATATGGTAAGAAAGATAATTTGAACAAACCTGTTGTTGCCATTTTTTTCTTGACATTAATCATTTCGTCTTATTGCACAGAAATTATTGGTATTCACGCTCTTTTTGGAGCTTTTATGACCGGTGTAATTATGCCAGACATAACTAAATTCAGGAATCTTTTTATAGAAAAAGTCGAAGATGTATCGATAATAGTTTTGCTTCCATTATTTTTTGTTTATACAGGGTTGAGAACAGAAATAGGGTTGATTAATGATCCTTTTTTATGGAAAGTTACGGGGATTATTATTCTTGTTGCCGTTGTTGGAAAGTTTTTTGGAAGCGCATTGGCAGCTAAATTCGTAGGCCAAAGTTGGCGCGATAGTTTTACCATTGGAGCCCTGATGAATACTCGGGGATTAATGGAACTTGTGGTTTTAAATATTGGTTTGGATTTAAAAGTGCTTACGCCAGAAGTATTTACTATGATGGTTATTATGGCATTAGTCACTACTTTTATGACTGGGCCAACATTGAATATAATCAATTATATTTTTAATACGAAGGATGTAAATATTTTAGAGGAAACCACTAGTAGTAATAAATATAGGATATTAATGTCTTTTGGGAATAATGAAAAAGGAAAATCATTATTGAGATTGGCTAATAGTTTTGTCAAGAAACAAAAAGAAACGTCAACTATCACCGCAATGCATCTTACATTGAGCGATGAAGTACATCCCTATAATTTAGAAGAATATGAAAAAGATCGTTTTTTGCCATTACTTAAAGAGTCTAAAGAGCTAAAACAAGAAATCACGACCTTGTTTCAAGCTACTATAGATATTGAAACGAATATTACGGATATTGCTAATAATGGCGAATATGATTTGCTGTTAGTTGGCCTTGGAAAATCTATTTTTGAAGGAACTTTGTTAGGTAAAGTATTAGGATTTACTACAAGAATCATTAATCCAGACAGATTGATAGATAAGTTTACAGGAAAAGAAGGGTTATTTGAAAACTCTCCTTTTGACGAGAGGACAAGACAGATTATATCAAAAACCAAGACCCCATTAGGAATTTTGATTGATAAAGAGTTGCAGCAGGTAAACCAAGTTTTTATTCCAATATTAAATCCTGAGGACTCCTTTTTGTTAGATTATGCACAGAAATTGATTTATAACAACAATTCCAAAATTACGGTTTTTGATGTGAACGGTCATCTCGATACTAATTTTGTTCTCCAAAGTTCCATAAATTCATTAGAACAACAATATTCTAAAAACATTACTTTGATGGATGATAAAATCGTCAAAAAAGAACTTTTGGCCAAGCAGGATTTAATGATAATTAGTATCGAAAGTTGGAAATCACTTGTTGATACGCAAAGTATTTGGCTGAGTAGAGTTCCTTCTGTTTTGATATTGAAGCATTAATTCATAAAAAAACCCGCACGAAGCGGATTTTGATTTTTGTGTTCTTAAAGTTATACTTTCATAATTTCGGCTTCTTTATGAACAAGATGTTCGTCTATTTTTTTGATAAAACTATTAGTTAAAACCTGGACTTCTTCCTCTGCATTTTTGCAAAGATCTTCGGATGTTCCTTCTTTCTCCAGTTTTTTAATTTCGGTATTTGCGTCTTTACGAGCGTTTCGTATTCCAATTTTAGCATCCTCGGCTTCTGATTTCGCTTGTTTTGCTAGATCACGTCTTCGCTCTTCAGTGAGAGGCGGAACGCTAATAATAATTAGATCACCATTATTCATTGGGTTGAAACCAATATTTGCCACCATAATTGCTTTCTCGATAGTGTGCAACATATTTTTCTCGAAAGGTAGAAGTGTAATGGTTCTGGCATCAGGAACGCTGATTTTTGCTATTTGCGATAGAGGTGTAGCGGAACCGTAATAATCTACAAAAACACTTCCCAACATTGCAGGAGATGCTTTTCCAGCACGGATATTCAAGAATGATTTTTCTAAATGCGCAATAGAACCCTCCATAGATTCTTGGGTACTATCTAAAATAAATTCAATTTCTTCGGTCATAACTTTTATTTTTAGCTATTCCTCCTTTGGGGGTTAGGGGGCTTAGACGTTTACTTCAGTTCCTACATTTTCTCCTTGACAAATTTTCAACAAGTTCCCTTCTTTGTTCATATCAAAAATTACGATTGGCAGTTTATTTTCCTGGCTCAATGTGAATGCGGTTGTATCCATAACATTCAGGCCTTTTTTCAATACATCTTCAAAAGAAATATAATTGAATTTTGTTGCTGTTAAGTCTTTTTCAGGATCAGCAGTATAAACACCATCCACACGTGTTCCTTTTAGAATTACGTCAGCATTAATCTCTACACCCCGCAAAACGGCTGCTGTATCTGTTGTAAAGTATGGGTTTCCAGTTCCCGCACCAAAAATCACAATTCTTCCTTTTTCTAGATGACGATCCGCTCTCCTTTTAATGTACGGCTCAGCAATAGATTCCATTTTCAAGGCGGTTTGCAAACGAGTTTTCATACCTTTGTTTTCAAGCGCACCTTGCAAAGCCATACCGTTTATAACCGTAGCTAACATTCCCATATAATCGCCCTGAACACGATCCATTCCGTTACTTGCTCCAGCAACACCTCTAAAAATATTTCCTCCGCCAATTACGATGGCTATTTCTACACCTTTGTCATGCACTTTTTTGATTTCATCGGCATAATCGTCCAATCTTGCTGGATCGATACCATATTGTCTATCGCCCATTAATGCTTCGCCACTTAATTTTAGAAGAATTCTTTTGTATTTCATTCTAGTATATATTTAAATTTTGGAGTTTAGCTTTTGCTAACTCAAGTCATTTTTATTTTAATTGAGCAAATATAGTCATATTCTGTTTTTTGAAATAATGTTTTTAAAAAAATACTATTTGATTTTTATCCAAAACTATTTTTGTAATCAATATTCTTTTCCGAATATAGTAAATGTCAAGAGACAGTCTTTTTTATGTACTGATTTTGCAAAAAGAATTGATAAATCATATTGAATAAAAATAGTGTTGTTTGGGCTGAAAATAAGGAGTCAACACGTTATTTAAACTCAAAAGGTTTAAACTAATAGGTTTTGCAATAAAAAAAATGTAAATAGTTTTAAAATATAAAAAAAAAATGTAATTTTGCAACATCTCCCCAGATGTACTTTATTTAATTTACTTTTTAATGGTGTTTAATATTTTTTAACAACTAAAAAAACATCCTTATGAAAAATCTATTTGAAAGATTCTATGTTTACATCTCTACTTTGTTATTTGGAGGTAAAAGTACATCTCATTATTAATTCAAAAGTACCCAGTAGAATATAAAAAGAGTATGGAATAAAATTACTTTATTTGCTTTTAATGGATTAAACTTTGTTCAAATAAAGTTACGTCCATAGCTTCTTTAACGTCAAAATCGCCAATTTTTGTTCTGCGCAACATCGTTAAATGTGCACCGGAATTTATGGCTTTTCCAAAATCGTAAGCTAAGGAGCGGATGTAAGTTCCCTTGCTGCAAACAACTCTAAAATCGACATCAGGAAGCGCAATTCTAGTAATTTCGAATTCGTGTATTGTTGTTTTGCGAAGTGCTATTTCTACAGATTCTCCAGCACGAGCGTGCTCATAAAGACGGATTCCGTCTTTTTTTATGGCCGAAAAAATGGGTGGCTTTTGGTCAATTTCTCCCAAAAATTGTTTTACCGTTTCCTCAATCAAGGATTCGTCAATATGCGATGTATCGAAAGTTTCGTTTATTTCTGTTTCTAAATCGTAGGAGGGAGTGGTTGCTCCAATACAGAAGGTTCCAATATATTCTTTTGCTTGACCTTGAAGTTCTGTAATTCTTTTGGTAAATTTTCCAGTACAAACTAATAATAGTCCACTTGCTAACGGATCTAAAGTTCCGGCATGACCAATTTTAAATTTCTTGGGAAGGCCAACTTTATTAATTAATGCATATTTCATTTTATTGACTGCCTGAAACGAAGTCCAATGCAAAGGTTTGTCAATTAAGATGATTTGTCCGTTTAAATAATCTTCGGCTGACATTAAATTACAGTCAGTGGATGAATAAAAAAATGAATTGCCAACAAAATAATTCCTGCAATAATTCGGTAATAACCAAATACTTTAAAACCGTGTTTGGTTAAAAATCCAATAAAAGATTTAATAGCTAAAAGGGCTACAATAAAAGCGACAATATTTCCAATGATCAAAATGTTGATTTGGTCGTGAGATAAAACAAGACCGTCTTTATAGTAATCGTAGCATTTTTTTATTGTTGCACCAAGCATTGTCGGGACGGCTAAAAAAAATGAAAATTCAGCAGCCGTTGTTCTAGATAATTTTTGTGACATTCCACCCACAATACTTGCACCACTTCGTGAAATTCCTGGAACCATAGCTAAGCATTGGAACAATCCAATTTTAAAAGCTTGACCATAACTGATTTCATTAGATGATTGAACTTC
Organism: Klebsiella pneumoniae; assembly: GCA_943325355.2. Classification (GTDB taxonomy): domain Bacteria; phylum Bacteroidota; class Bacteroidia; order Flavobacteriales; family Flavobacteriaceae; genus Flavobacterium. Next base: position 20,541 of record CALPPA020000002.1, read on the forward strand.
TTCAGAATTTGCAAACCAATCATCAACTTTTAATAAAATTATTCCACCAATCAAGAGAGAAATGGCCACGGTTAAAGGGCTTTCTAATAATGCATCAATTTTTTTGCTAAACAATAATCCCAAAACTACAGCAGGAATAAAGGCTACTACTATTTTAAAGTAGAAGTCAAAGGATTGGAAAAAGCGTTTGAAGTATAAAACCACAACAGACAAGATAGCGCCTAACTGGATAACAATTGTAAAAAGTTTGGTAAATTCATCGTGTTCAATCCCAAAAAATGAAGAAGCTAGAATCATATGTCCAGTAGATGACACAGGTAAAAACTCAGTAATTCCCTCAATAATGGCAATAATAATAGCTTGAAAAGTATTCATTTATGCTTATTTAGATTTTTTTAGAATAGCATAAATTGTAATTCCAAAACCAATTAAAACAGTCGTTGGAGCCAATCGGATTCTTCTGAAACTAAAAATTTCTTCACTAAAAACAGTAGGATCATCGCTTCCGCCACCTGACATCAATATGAATCCAAAAGTAATTACAGCAATACCAATAAGTAGAATTTTATAATTTATTTTTTCAAAAAGAAATTCGTGTTTTTGCTCTTGAATTTGCTCTTGTTTTTTTTCGATTTTTTTCATTTTCTGCTATCTAATATAAATCATCGGTTCTTAAATTCAAAAAGCGTTGAGTTGCAAAATAAGTGCTTATCCAAGTAATTAAAACGCCAATTCCAAAAACAAACAATAAAACTAAAGCAACAAGTAATTTGTCATCAAGAATTCCTAAACTAGGAAAATTAGTTTGAAGATAAACTAAAACCCCTATTAGTGCGATGATGGCTAAGCCTCCGCCAATCATACCCAATTTGATGCTTCGCAACACAAATGGTTTTCTAATAAATGATTTTGTAGCGCCCACCATTTGCATTGTTTTGATTATAAATCGATGGGAATAAATGGACAAACGCAATGAACTATTGATCAATAAAACGGCGACCACGGTCAAGAAAGCACTGATTATTAGTATCCACATACTCACTTTTTTGATATTATCATTCACCAAATTCACCAATTGTTTGTCATAAACAATATCAGCAACCAATTTATTTTTTCGTAATTTACCTTCAATTTTTGAAATGCTATCTTTCACTACATAGTCCGCTTTAAGGTGAATATCGTATGAGTTTTGCAAAGGATTAGTGCCTAAAAACGTCATAAAATCTTCTCCAATAATATCAGTATGTTGCTTTGCAGCAACTTCTTTAGAAACATACACATAGGATTTAGTGAAGGGAGCAGCTTTTAATTCTGTTCCAAAAGCCTTTAAGATGCTATCATTAGCATCGTTTTTGAAAAACACTGTCATAGCAATTTCTTCCCTGAAATTATCAGCCAGTTTCTTAGAATTAATAATGAAAAATCCTAGAATCCCTAACAGGAACAAAACCAAGAATACACTTAGTACAACAGAGAAATAGGAGGAAAGTAACCTGCGTTTTTGAAATCTATCAAATGAAGAAGCCATAGTATATTGTAATTATGGGGTAAAAATAACAAAGAATTTCTTTATTTAAAGTTAATAACGCTCAAACTTTCAATTTTCGTACAATAAATGTAAATTTGCGAACTAATTTTACTAGTTTAATTAATTATCCTTTCCCAGTTTTAAATACTGATAAGGTTATATATAGATATGAAATACAATCCGAATGAAATCGAAGCCAAATGGCAAAAACATTGGGCCGAAAATCAAACTTTTGCAGCGCAGAATGATTCTGAAAAACCAAAATATTATGTTTTGGATATGTTTCCTTATCCGTCAGGAGCGGGATTACACGTTGGGCATCCTTTGGGTTACATTGCTTCAGATGTGTATTCCCGATACAAAAGACATCGTGGTTTCAATGTTTTGCACCCAATGGGTTACGACAGTTTTGGTTTGCCAGCTGAACAATATGCTATACAAACGGGTCAACGTCCGGAAGATACGACTTCGGTAAATATTGATGGAGGCGTTGACAAAGAAGGAAACAAAATTGCAGGTTACCGAAAACAATTGGATAAAATTGGATTTTCATTCGATTGGAGCCGTGAAGTTCGTACTTCGAATCCGGATTATTACAAACACACCCAATGGATTTTTATCCAATTATTCAATTCTTGGTACAATAAAAATACAGATAAAGCTGAAGACATTTCTACCTTAGTTTCGATTTTTTCAACAGAAGGTAATCTGAATGTAAATGCAGTTTGCGATGACAATATTCAACCTTTTTCGTCAAGCGAATGGAACGCATTTTCGTCAGAAGACCAACAAAAAATATTGTTACAATACCGATTAACCTATTTAGCCGAAACCGAAGTAAACTGGTGTCCAGGATTGGGAACTGTTTTAGCCAATGACGAAATCGTAAATGGTGTTTCAGAGCGTGGCGGTTTTCCTGTGATTCGCAAGAAAATGACCCAATGGAGTATGCGAATTTCTGCTTATGCAGAACGTTTGTTGCAAGGTTTGGACACGATTGATTGGAGCGAAAGCATCAAGGAAAGTCAAAGAAACTGGATTGGAAAATCAGTGGGAGCGATGGTGGAATTTAAAATCCTCACCCCAAC
>CALPPA020000003.1 GCA_943325355.2 Klebsiella pneumoniae
AGTTTAGGAATGATTTTGTCACTTTTTAATAATTTAAATCAAGCTGATAGCGAAATAAAATCAGGACATTGGAATCGAGAAAGCAACCGGGGTCACGAACTCGAAGGAAAAACAGTTGGCATCATTGGCTACGGAAATATGGGAAAATCTTTTGCTAAAAAATTGCGAGGTTTTGAGGTAGAAGTATTGTGTTATGATATTCAGGAAAATGTAGGCGATGCCAATGCCAAACAAGTTTCGTTCGCAGAATTACAACTAAAAACGGATGTTTTGAGTCTGCATATTCCTTGGACACCAGAAACGGACAAGATGGTCAATGCTGATTTTATTAATGCTTTCGCCAAACCGTTTTGGATCATAAACACTTCAAGAGGGAAAAATATTGTCACCGCTGATTTAGTTGAAGCGATGAAAACGGGAAAAATTCTCGGAGCTGGTTTAGATGTTTTGGAATATGAAAAATTGTCTTTTGAAAACCTATTTGTGTCATCCCGAGCGCAGTCGAGGGAACTTCCCGATGCTTTTCAATATTTATTGAATGCCAAAAATGTAATTCTCACACCACATATTGCCGGCTGGACATTTGAAAGTCACGAACGATTAGCACAAGTGATTGTCGATAAAATAAAAGCGGAATACCATTTAAGTTAAAAGTATGTCTTAGGAAAGCAAAGGTTAGAGAACTTAATAAATTCGTATATTTGAAAATAGAATGAATTACAACTAAAACCCAGTAGGTTTAACCAGTAAATAGTATTAATTATGGTGGAATGGTATAATAACAGATTCGCAAATTTTTCTGGTCGCGCTACTCGAAGCGAATATGGAGCTTGGTTGTTGTTTGGTATTTTAGCATATATTTGCGTGTATTATTTTGGGATTTTATCCCTAAGTAGACTTGCAATTGCTTTAAATATGAAGTTTTTGTTTTTTTTATTGTTTATACCTTTAAACGCAGTTTCCGTGAGAAGAATTCGTGATTTGGGATTCAATGGAGGCTTTGTTTTTTTAAATTTTATCCCTTATATTAATCTTTTATTAATTTTTTGCTTATTAATTATTAAAGGAGAAGACAAGAAAAATGCTTACGGGGAAAATCCTTATGAGTTAAAGATTGTAGCAGAATAATGTTGTAAAATAACAATTAACCAATAAAATTATCAATCTATGGAAACCACAATCACAGAACACTGGAACAAACCAAACAATCCAATTCCCGTATTTAAAGTCGATCCTATTTTAGTATTAATCTTTGGGTTTATAACCTGCGGATTGTATCTTATCTATTGGAACATAAAAGTGGCCGAAGTGCTAAATGCTGTGGCCGAAAGAGAAGTTATTTCTCAACCCATTGCTATTTTTGCAGGATGTTGTTTTCCTATAAACATATATTTCTTTTATTTAGCAGGCAAAGATGCATTGCCTCAAGTATATAAACGCATTGGTTACCCTCAAAAAGACGATTCCACGTTATTGATAGTTTTAGGGTTTTTCTTTCCAATGGCTGCCGCTATGATTGTTCAAAATGACATCAATAAATTATACAATTAATATAAAATCAAAACGTAAGATTTACGGAATTATCGGCGCATTTATTACGCTGATGATTCCGTTTTTTCTGCTATTATTCGGTCAAAGTAATCATCTTGAAACTGATCAGTCTTTATGTCCCTTGAAAATGCTTTCGGGCTTTCCTTGCCCCGGATGCGGAATAACAAAATCACTAGTGTATTTCTATGAAGGTAATTTCCAAAAAAGTTTGGATTATAATATTTTTGGCCCATTAGTCATTGCGTTTTGTATAGCGACAATTGCAGTTCTTACAACGGAATTAATAACCAAAAAAGAATTTTTTACAAAACTACTTTTCAATAAAAAACTGGCTTATATTTTGGCTATTTTTCTAGCAAGTTATCATTTTATTAGAATCATTTATTTTATTAGAAATAATTCTATTGATGATATTTTACGTGAATCGATTTGGAAGTAAATTATAGAAAAAAGTCTTGATACTTAATTCTCAAATCACTCCTCTTTCTCTGACATTTTTCTTTCCAATTCAGCTTGAAATTCTTCCATTACAGGTTTTACAGTACTGTCCGGAATATCTGAAATACGGATATACATTAATCCATCAATCGCATTGTTAAACATAGGATCAACATTAAAAGCGACTACACGAGCATTTTGTTTGATGTATTTTTTTATCAAAACTGGCAAACGCAAAGCACCTGGTTCCAGTTCGTCGATCAACTTGTCAAATTTGTTCAAATCTGCTTCGGCTTCATCAAAAATAAAATCCTTGTCGGCATCTTTTAGTTTGACTTTAAATGCTTTTTTAGGGTGAATATATTGTGCAATATAAGGGTCGTAAAAATTAGATTTCATAAATTCAATCATTAATGATTTCGAAAAATTCGAAAATTGATTGCTGATACTCACGCCACCAAGCAAGAATTTATGTTCAGGATGATGTAAAGTAATATGGATGATTCCTTTCCAAAGCAAGAAAAGAGGCATTGGTTTTTGCTGGTATTCTTTAACAATAAAGGCGCGACCCATTTCGATTGATTTGTGAAGCATATCGTATAATTCGGGTTCAAACCGAAATAAATCAGTTAAATAAAATCCCTCAATTCCATATTTGGGATAAATTTCTGAACCTAATCCCATTCTATAAGCACCTGCAATTTTTTGGGCATCAGCATCCCACAAAAACATGTGGCGATAATATTTGTCGTAGGAGTCGATATCTATTGATTCATTCGTTCCTTCGCCTACTGCTCTAAAAGTAATTTCTCGTAAACGTCCTATTTCGTGCAGTATATTTGGTATTTCTTTTGCTTTAGCAAAAAACACTTCATAGTTCTTGCTTTGCAGCAGACGGCAATCATTTTCTCTTAAGGCGTTTATTTCCTTAATCATATTGTCCTGACTTGCGGCTATAACAATTTCTTTTGGGTTCTTTGGAAGTTTTAAAGTGGGGGTTGGCAAAAACGGCGTTTCCTTTTCAAAAGGATTGGCCAACATATAGGTTTTTCGTCTTAAAAACTCTGAAAACTCTTCAATTGTTGTGAGTTCGTTTTGTTCTGCAACTGAAATCGGTTTTCCGATACGTACTTTTATAGCGCGATGTTTTTGGCTAAACACTTCCGATGGCAATTTTGCAGTGCGCATCGTGTCGCTAATTTTCGAAAGAAAATAAAACAACCAGCTATTTTTGGCGTGAAAATAGATGGGAACAACGGGAACTTGGGCTTTTCTAATTACTTTAATTGCCCCTTCTTCCCAGGGTTTGTCAACCATTAACTTTCCATCTTTGTAAGTAGAAACTTCACCTGCTGGGAACATTCCTAATGGTTTTCCATCTCTCAAATGACGTAAGGTTTCCTTAATTCCAATCACGCTCGATTTTGCATCTTTATGATTTTCGAATGGATTGACGGGCATAATATATTGCTTCATCGGATCAATACGATGCAGCAGAAAGTTGGCAATAATTTTGAAATTAGGTTCCTTTTCTAGCATCAATTTGAGGAGTAAAATCCCATCAATTCCTCCAAGAGGATGATTTGAAATAGTTATGTAAGCACCCTCTTTAGGAAGGCGTTTAAAATCCTCTTCTGGAATCTCAAATTTTATTTGTAAATCATCTAAAAGAGCATTCAAAAAATCCACTTCTTTTAAGTGTTTGTTTCTATCGTAGACTTTGTTTATAGTTGAAATTTTAAGAGCTTTCATCAATAACCAACCTGAAAAAGTACCTAATATTCCGTACTTATCGGCGTTTATTGTTTTTGCGACTTCTTTTGCGGTGACTAAACCCATGTAGCTTTTGTTTGTTGAGCGAAAAACAAAGATAGCAAAAAACTCCATTTTCTTTCTTTTTGGGCAATCAATCTTTGAAGTTTTTATTACTTTTGGAACACAAAAAACACACAATGAAAATCATTTCTTATAACGTCAACGGAATTCGTTCCGCTATTTCAAAAGGATTTATTGATTGGTTGCAACAAGCAAATCCTGACGTGATTTGTCTTCAGGAAATAAAAGCTACTCCAGAGCAAATTCCGCTCTTAGATTTTGAACTCGCAGGATATCCTTATCATTACTGGTTTCCGGCCACTAAAAAAGGCTACAGTGGCGTAGCCATTTTATCTAAAATAAAACCCAACAACGTAGTTTTTGGAACAGGAATAGAGCATATGGACTTCGAAGGCCGAAATATTAGAGTTGATTTTGACGATTTGTCGGTAATGAGTTTGTATTTGCCATCGGGGACTAATATCGAAAGATTGGAACACAAATTTATGTTTATGGACGATTTCCAAAATTATATTAATGAACTTAAAAAAGAAGTTCCAAATTTAGTTATTTGTGGCGATTATAACATTTGCCACGAAGCAATCGATATTCATGATCCCATTCGCAACAAGAAAGTTTCAGGATTTTTACCCGAAGAAAGAGCTTGGCTTGACGGTTTTATGAAAAGCGGATTCATAGACAGCTTCCGATTTTTGAACAAGGAACCTAATAATTACACTTGGTGGACGATGCGATTTCCTTCAGCAAGATTAGAAAATAAAGGTTGGCGCATCGATTATTGTTTAGTTAGCGAACCTTTAAAACAAAAAATCAAAAGAGCCGTTATACTTCCTGAAGCAAAACATTCAGACCATTGTCCGAGCTTGGTGGAGATTGAATAAAATAGACTCAAATAACAATAAATTTTATAAAAATGATAAAAAGAATTTCTCTAGGATTGCTAATAATAGCGCTTTCAACATCTTGCGTTTCCAAGAAAATATACAATGATTTAGAAAGCAAATATGCTGATTTAAAAAAAGAAAACAGAAGTATTTCTGATGAAAATGCAGACTTGCTAAAATCAAAAAGCCAACTCGAATTAGACCGCGACGCTTTGAATAAAGAATTGGCTAAAGTCAAATCGGAACGCGAAAAATTGCAAGTCGATTATGCCGCTTTGAACAAAAAAATGGATGTTTTGAAAGATTCTTACGCCGCTTTAGAAAAAAACAGTAGTGAATCTTTAAAAGCCAATATGGCAAAAAACCGAGAATTATTGGAACAATTGGGAGCCAAAGAAAAAGCATTGGCACTCGAACAAGAACAACTAAACAAAAACAACCAACGTTTGCAAGAGTTGGAAGCTTTGATAGCCGCCAAAGAAGAAAGTATGCGAAAACTAAAAGAAACACTTTCGAAAGCCTTGAACAGTTTTGAAGGAAAAGGCTTGACAGTGGAGCAAAAAAACGGAAAAGTATATGTTTCTATGGAGAACAAATTATTGTTCAATTCAGGAAGTTGGGCTGTAGGTTTCGAAGGTAAAAAAGCTGTTGTCGAAGTGGGAAAAGTATTGGGTGACAATTCTGATATTTCAGTTCTGATTGAAGGTCACACGGATGATGATCCTTTTGGAGGTTCAGGACCAATTGCTGATAACTGGGATTTATCAACCAAAAGAGCTACAGCTATTGTTGCGATTTTGAGCGAAAACAAAAAAGTGAACAAGCAAAATTTAACCGCTGCCGGTCGAGGTGAATTCTCCCCATTGTCAAGCAATGCAACAACAGAAGGTAAAGCAAAAAACCGTAGAATCGAAATTATCTTAACGCCAAGATTAGACGCAATCGCTGAAATGTTGAAGGAGATAAATTAAGGCACTAAACTATAAATCAATAAAAGGTTCACATATAAATGCTGGACCTTTTTTTATTTAAAAAATTGTTAATGTTACCTTATTTGTAATACTAAACTTTACTTTTGCCTCCTATAATTTTAGCAATTCAAAGAAATGAAATACACTACTTTATCCAATACAGATATAAAAGTTAGCAAAATTTGCCTTGGCACAATGACTTTTGGAGAACAAAATACCGAAGCCGATGGTCACGACCAAATGGATTATGCTCTCGAAAAAGGAGTTAATTTTTTTGACACTGCAGAGATGTATTCTATTCCTTCAAATCCAAAAACCTATGGCAGTACGGAGAAAATCATTGGAACTTGGTTTCAAAAAACGGGAAATAGAGACAAGATAATTTTGGCCTCTAAAATTGCTGGTCCTAACCCAAATTTTGGTTATATGAGGGAAAATGTTGATTTTTCGCCATCCAGTTTAAAATTTGCATTAGATCAAAGTTTAAATCGCCTTCAAACGGATTATATCGATTTGTACCAATTACATTGGCCAGAACGCAAGACAAATTTCTTTGGACAACGCGGATTTAAAGTGCAACACGACGCTTGGGAAGACAATATTCAAAGTGTCCTTGAAACCTTAGACGGATTCATCAAAGCAGGAAAAATAAAACACATTGGGCTTTCAAACGAAACACCTTGGGGAATTATGCGTTTTCTGGAGGAAAGCAAATATCAAAATCTCCCAAGAATAAAAACCATACAAAATCCATATTCCTTATTGAATAGACTTTTCGAAAATTCTTCTTCAGAGATTTGCATTCGTGAAAATGTGGGATTATTGGCGTATTCCCCAATGGCTTTTGGTGTATTATCCGGTAAATTTTTGAAGGGCGAAAGTCATCCCAATTCAAGGCTCAGTTTGTTTCCGCAATTTGCCAGATACACCAGCGCTCAATGTGCAGAAGCTACACGGTTATATCAAGAAATTGCAATAAAAAACGGTTTGACATTGACAGAATTGTCTTTGGCATTTGTAACGCAACAAGCTTTCTTGACCAGTACAATAATTGGTGCCACGACTATGGAACAATTAAAAGAAAACATCGCCACTATTGATGTTGTTTTATCAGATGAAATCCTGAATGAAATAAATGCGGTTCAAGCTATAATTCCGGATCCAGCTCCTTAAAAGCCAAAACCAGTCGAGTCTTTAAATTTAAATAAGCCACAGATAACAAGGATTAAACGGATTTACAAAGATTATAAATCGGCGACAATCCGTATAATCTGTTTAAATCCGTGGCCAAAAAATCCTAAAACTCAAATGGTTCTTCCACAGCCAATGAATCCACAGGAATGGAATCCTTCACTTTTAAACGCAATAGCAAATGTGCATTTCCCGTGATTTGAAGCGGAATGGATTCTCCAATAGTATCTTCGGGAATTAAAATCCCTCTTCGCAGCATCAAATTACTGAGGAATTTTTGCTGCTGTTTGGCAAAGGATTTCAGGTTTCCTTCGCTGTCAAATTGCCACATAAATTTCTTTGGTTTAGGAACGATGGTGGCCAAAAACAAACATTCTTTCAAGGTTAAATCAATAGGTTTTTTTTGGAAATAGAATTGTGCGGCTTCACCAATACCGTATACATTTGGACCCCATTCTATAACATTGAAATACACTTCGAGCATTCTTTCTTTGCTGGCGATTCTATTGTTTTCAAGGATATAAACCAACAAGATTTCTTCTAATTTTCTGGAAACAGTTTTTTCGCGGGTCAGAAACACATTTTTGATTAATTGCATACTAATCGTGCTAGCGCCACGGGAGAATTTCTTGGTACGAATATTTTTAAGAATCGATTGTTTGAAAGCTTCGTTGATAAAACCGCGATGCGAGAAAAACGATGGATCTTCGGAGGTTAAAACACATTTTTGCAAATAAGGAGAAATTTGATCCATTGGAGTGTAATTTGGATTTTCAGAACCTACTAAAACCGGGCGTTGTTGCACGTTTTGTATGATGGCACGATAGATAAATTCGCCATTGAGTTTGTTCAGATTGGCTTCGCCATATTTAGTAATTTTTAGATTTTCTTTCTTTAGTTTGCTGTCAAAAATAAGTTTGTTTGGCTTATTTTTATTGAACATAAAATCTAGCTTGTATTCGAAATTACCTTGGGCTTCCATTCCTTGAAAATGGGTAAACAAACCATCTGGAAGCGAAACAATAAAATCTTGTGCTTTCATTTTCGGAATCGTCACTTTGAGTTTGTAAACTGTGTCTTCTTCGGTTTCGTAAGCCAGATAAGGATGAAATTTCACCTTGTTGAATTGAACGGTCGAACTGCTGTCAATAGAAATAAAATCGGAACCCAAGAGAAATCTAAAGTCAAATTTAGCATTTTTGATAATTACATCTTTGTTCGCAATTTTCTTGTGGTTAATCATCAAATTGGCAATAGAAGCAAAACCGTCAAAATGCAATTCTCCGCCTGATTTGTCTATATTTTGAATGTTAATCCGAATGGAATCGAAACTCGATTTCAAGTTGTATCGTTCGTCGAGATAAGGTACTTTTATAGCACCACTGTCAATATTGAAAAACCGAATATCGGCTGTTTTGTTTCTTGGATCGGCTAGACCTGCGATTCGGATTCTTTGAGTAAAAGTGTTGGTTTCAACTTTAATCGAAGTTTCAAGTTGCTTGTTGACTAGTCGTAGTTTTTGGAAATTTATCGTAGTTTTTTTGCCATTGTCGTCTAGTCGAAACGCGAGGTTTTCTACTTTCATATCCGTTGGAACCAAATTCAGCACTTTCGATATGAGTCTGTACACAACTTTGGCATAATCTCTTTTTTCGTTAGAATTAGTGACAGTTTCGTCTTTTTTTAGGAAAGCATCAAAATTTCGTCCTTTTTTATTTTTCACTAATTGCACATAACCATTTTCGATTTCCAATGTTCCCAATTGAATATCGCCAACCAACAATCGCCATAAATTGACGCTGGTTTTCATTTTATGAATATTGAAAAGTGTGTCGGCATTTTTAGGAACTAAAATTATTTCGGAAAAGCTCAGGCCAGAAAACCCAACAAAAGAGGCTTTTTTTACAGTAAAAGTACTGTTGTATTCGCTAGCCATTTTAAAAGAAACTTTAGCGATGGTTTGCTTTAACAAAGCATTTCTAAAAACAAAAACAGCTATAATTATTGCCAAAAAAGTTGCAGTAATTATTTTTACAGCTAAAATTATTTTTTGTTTTCGGGTTCTCATAAAGTATTTGCACATAAAATTTTCGACGCATAAAGAAAAGCAAAAAAAAAGGAATACGAATTAATTTTGTGATTCCCTTATCGATTTTCTTGATTATCGAAGACAAAAAAACCACAACATTTTTGTATTGTGGTTTTCGATGGTTTTAAAAGTTTAAATTTATAGGCGATGCGCCAAATTAAGTTTACGTTTCAGTGGATTGTAAAAGTCCTTAACCTGAGCTACAATCTCGTTCAAAGTCATCTTATCTGCTGTTTCTATCGCTTTTAGTTTAATTTTGCCAAGAGATTTTTCGTCTCGTATTTTTTGTTCTAATTTTAGTTTTGTTTCTGCGGGACCAAAAACATAGAGATAATCAGCTTTCTTAATGTGGTTCATTACTGCTTCCAGATAATAATCCATTTGCTCTTTTTTGCGGTTGTCAAATTTCGTTTCGTTGTCACTTTGGTGACTTCCGGAGAAGGTTCCTTTGTTGCTTTCATTGTTGTGGTAAATTCTGTTTTCAACTTCAGAATCTATCTCAGTGATTTTTTCTTCTTTTTGACCTTCAAGAGCAACAATAATTGCTTTTTTAGTATCAATCCAGATTCCGACTTGTTTTTCCATAATTTCAATTTTTAAACTCTTTTCGTTGGAGAAAAATAAACATTTAAATTTACGAATAAATAATGTAAATCACTTATGTTAAGTGAGATAAAAAAGTGTTAAATAAAAAAGCTAAAAAAATTTAATAGGGGTTAAACCTATAGCGATTCCTATTAAAATAGTAAAAAATATGTTTCTAATTCTTTTGCCTTCTGCTTGTTCAGTTTTTAAGTCTGTTTTGCTAAATTTAATGAATACCCACCAAATAAAACCGCCTAAATAATTTAAAAATGGGAATCTTATATTTAAAACTTCTTTTATATTATATTTTTCTACCCAAACAACTCACTCGCCACATCCTCAATTTTCGCCACCAATCGAACTTTTATTATCGTGTTTTTCAAGGCAATTTTATTGTATTTCGAAACAAATATGGTCGAAAATCCTAGTTTCTCGGCTTCTTGAATGCGTTGATCGACACGATTTACAGGACGAATTTCGCCTGAAAGTCCGACTTCGCCAGCAAAACAAAAATCTTTATTCACAGGAATATCTTCATTCGAGGATAAAATGGCAGCAACAACTGCTAAATCAATAGCGGGATCGTCAACCGAAATGCCGCCGGTTACATTTAGGAAAACGTCTTTGGCGCCAAGCCTGAAACCAGCGCGTTTTTCTAAAACGGCCAAAATCATATTCAGTCTTTTGGCGTTATAACCCGTTGTGCTTCGTTGCGGTGTTCCGTAAACTGCCGTGCTCACAAGCGATTGAATTTCAATCATCAACGGACGCATTCCTTCGAGAGTAGAGGCGATGGCGGTTCCTGATAATTCTTCGTCTTTGTGCGATATCAATATTTCCGATGGGTTTGAAACTTCGCGTAAACCGTTGCCCAGCATTTCATAAATTCCAATTTCGGCAGTGGAACCAAAACGGTTTTTAAGCGAACGCAAAATGCGATACACGTGATTTCTATCGCCTTCAAATTGCAAAACGGTATCTACCATATGTTCCAAAATTTTGGGTCCGGCAATATTTCCATCTTTCGTAATATGACCAATCAGAATCACGGGAACATTCGATTCTTTGGCAAATTTTATCAATTCGGCGGTGGTTTCTCGAATTTGCGAAATGCTTCCCGGTGTCGATTCGATGTAATCGGTGTGAAGCGTTTGAATGGAATCAATGATGACGATTTCGGGCTCAATGGCTTCAATTTGTTTGAAGATATTTTGGGTTTTGGTTTCGGTTAGAATGTAGCAATTATCACTGTTGGGCGTGATTCTTTCGGCGCGCATTTTTATTTGCTTTTGGCTCTCTTCGCCCGAAACGTATAAGGTTTTATAAGGAAGTTTTAAGGAAATTTGCAACAAAAGTGTACTTTTTCCAATGCCAGGTTCGCCGCCTAAAAGGATTAAAGAACCAGGAACAATTCCGCCGCCCAACACGCGATTGAGTTCGCCGTCAAGGGTATTCATTCTTACCTCTTGGCTGGAATCAATTTCATTTACTCGTAAGGGTTTTGAAACTCTTTTCGATTCAGAAGTTGTAGGTTTCCAACTTGATTTTTCTTCTTTTTGAATAATTTCCTCGACGATGGTATTCCATTCTTTGCAAGAATTGCATTGTCCTTGCCATCTTGAATATTGAGCACCACAATTTTGGCAAAAAAACGAAGTTTTAACTTTTGACATTACTTTTAGCTTATTTAGCTTCAAAAATAAGCTTTAAAAGTGCAAAAAAAAATTATTTGAGTGGATTAAAAAAAGACTTCGAAAACAGTGATAAATTTTCGGCTACATCAGTGAATTATCATTTTCGTTCGGGAAAACAATCCAAGGTTTGAAAGTTTTGGCTTCTTCAAAATCTAGGGTTGCATAAGAAATGATGATGATGATATCTTCTTTTTGGACCTTTCTTGCTGCGGGTCCGTTGAGGGTAATTTCGCCAGAATTTTTTTCGCCAACAATAACATAAGTATCAAATCGTTCGCCATTATTGATGTTTACAATCGACACTTTTTCGCCTTCTATAAGATTTGCGGCTTCCATTAATGCCTCGTCAATAGTAATGCTGCCAATATAATTTAAATCGGCGCCAGTTACTTTTACACGGTGAATTTTAGATTTTACTACTTGTATTTGCATTTTGCAAAAGTAAATTAATTTAATGAAATGGTGTCAATCAATCGAATTTTGTTGACAAATACGGCTATAAAAGCGCGGTATTTTTTGTTTTTATTTTTTCGCAAACAAGGTAAAAGCGTTGTCTCATCAGCAATTTGAAAATATTCTATCTTGAAATCGGGATTTTTTTCGAATGTTTTTTGAACCCATTCCGTTACTATTTTGGAGCTATTTATTTTGAATTTTTCTTTTGCACCAATTAAAGCTTCGTAAATTAAGGAGGCTTCTTGTTTTTCTTTTGGAGATAATAGAGCATTTCTCGAGCTCATAGCCAGATTATTTGGTTCTCTATAAATGGGACAGCCTTTGACGTTGACTTTTAGGTTGTTTTTAGCCACCATTTTTTTTACAATTTGCAATTGTTGAAAATCTTTCTCTCCAAAGTAGGCATTTGTGGGCTCGACAATTTCGAAAAGTTTTTTTACGATAGTTGCAACACCATTGAAATGTCCAGGTCTGAATTTTCCTTCCATTTGGTTTTCTAATCCATCAAAATCAAAAAATTGGGATGAAGGTTTTCCTTCATAAACAGCATCAATCGCTGGTGCAAAGACGATTATTTCTGTGCTTAAATTCGCTATTTTTTTGATGTCTTCTTCTAGTGTTCTGGGATATTTTGCTAAATCATCTTGATTGTTAAACTGGGTTGGATTTACAAAAATACTAACAACAGTTGCAACGTTTTCTTGCATTGACAGTTGCATTAACGATAAATGGCCAAGATGTAAAGCGCCCATTGTAGGAACAAAACCAATTGAGGAATTGTTGGTTTTAATAGATTTTAAATAATCTATCAAAGCTGCTTTCCCATCGAAAATATGCATAGGTATTTTATTGAAATAATATGCAAACATAATATTTTAGTCTATAACTGCATAAATTTTTGTAATTTTGCATGGTTTTTATTGCCAATAAATTAAGTATTTTACAATATGGAAGATAAGAGAATATTATATGTATCATCTGAGGTGGTGCCTTATCTAGCTGAAAATGAGGTGTCTTCAATGTCTTACGAAGTGCCAAAAATGATTAATAATCAAGGTGGGCAAATAAGAATTTTTATGCCGCGATATGGTAATATAAACGAAAGAAGACATCAATT
The DNA here is from genome assembly GCA_943325355.2 of Klebsiella pneumoniae. Taxonomy (GTDB): domain Bacteria; phylum Bacteroidota; class Bacteroidia; order Flavobacteriales; family Flavobacteriaceae; genus Flavobacterium. Next base: position 12,813 of record CALPPA020000003.1, read on the forward strand.
GCATGAAGTAATTCGACTTTCGGGTATGAATTTGGTTGTGAATGACTTGGATATGCCCTTGATTATAAAAGTAGCTTCTATTCCCAAAGAAAGAATTCAAGTTTATTTTATTGACAATGACGAGTATTTTAAAAGGAAAGCCACATTTACTGATGAAGAAGGCGCTATGTTTCCGGATAATGACGAACGTGCTATTTTCTTTGCAAAAGGAGTTGTCGAAACCGTAAAAAAACTTAATTGGGTTCCTGATATTATACATGTTCACGGCTGGATGGCAGCTATGTTGCCTATTTATATGAAGCATTATTACAAAAATGAAGCCTTGTTTTCTGAAACAAAAATCGTTACATCAATTTACGGTCAGTCATTCGAAGGGACATTAGATAAAGAAATGGTTAATAAAGTTGCGTTTGATGGAGTTCCGGTAGATTCAATTCTGGATTTAAAAAATCCAGATTACGAAAGCATTATGAAAGCCACGATAAGCCATTCTGATGGAGTTATTATCGCATCAGATAACCTGTCCCCAAGTTTAACAAAATTTATAGAATCTTCAGGAAAACCTTTTTTACCTTTCGCCCCGAAAGATAAATTCGCTGAGGCGTATTCAAATTTCTATAAAACTTTTGTTCTATAAATTAAACATTTTCTTGTAAACATGCACAATAATTCTTTTTTTAAAACCCTATTATTACTGGTTAGTATTTCCCTTTTTGTTTCGTGTGATAAAGAGTATAGTGAAATAGGAGACGCCTTAATTGGCGAAAACAATTTTGACTTAAGCAAGGAATACTATAATGTAGTTGCTTATAATCAAAAAATCACTCCAATTCAGTCAGATAATCTTCCAATCAATGCTTTAGGTATCTATGCCAATCCAGCCTTTGGGAAAACCACAGCAAATTTTGCAACACAATTAACATTAGCTAGCCTAAATCCCACCATAAATCTAGCATTGAATCCTGTGATTGACAGCGTCTATATTGATGTACCTTATTTTAACACCTTGCTTTCAACTGATGTAAACGGAAATCGTTTGTTTGAACTCGATTCTATTTATGGTGCCAGTATGGCCAAAATAAAACTAAGTGTTTTTGAATCAGGGTATTTAATGAATGATTTAGATCCTGCAAATGGATTTCAAAGCCCTCAAAAATACTTTACCAATCAAAATGCTGAATTTGACGACTTAAAAGATCCAGGTACAACAAAATGGGGACGGCTGAACAATGATGCTAATAAAGCACAAAACGACGAATTTTTCTTTGATCCAAAAGAGCATAAATTTAATACTACAAGTTCAACAGGTGTAGTTACTACAACAAGAACGCCACCAAGTATGCGTTTGAAATTGAATTCAGCTTTTTTTTATTCTAAAATATTTAATGCTCCAGCCGGTAAATTAGCAACCAATGACGTCTTTAAAGAATATTTTCGCGGATTGTATTTTAAAGTGGAGCAATCAGGAACTGATCCCGGAAGTTTAAGTTCAATAAATTTTGCCAAAGGTATAATTACCATAAAATATAAAGAAAACACCTCATTGACAGACGCCACTAGAGTCGATAAAATTATAGCTCTTAATTTATCTGGAAACACAGTAAGTTTGCTGAATCAAAGCAATACAAATATAGAATATGACAAAGCTACCACTATGCCTAATATGGCTCTTGAAGCAGATAGATTATTTTTAAAAGGAGGCGAAGGTTCATTGGCGATTTTAGAGCTTTTTGGGCCAGATGCTAATAACGATGGGGTTCCAGACGAATTAGAAGCTATTCGAAAAAATGGCTGGTTAATCAACGAAGCCAATCTTGTATTTCATATTGATGCCAGCTCAATGTCAAACAGCTACGAACCTGATAGAATTTATCTCTATGATTTTACCAATAGCGCTCCTATTTTAGATTATTTGTTAGATGGCTCTGGTGCAGTTAAACCAAAAAGAGCAAAAGTACTATTTAACGGTAATATTAATAGAGACCCAGCCTCATTAGAAAAACCTAAAAGAGGTTTAACTTATAAAATGAGAATTACGAATCATATAAGAAACCTTATCAATAATAAAAATACAAAAAATGTAAAACTGGGACTTGTTGTAACGGAAGATATTGCAATTGCAAATTTCAGTTTCTTAAGAACGGCAATAGTTACACCAGCTTTTTCGGTTACTGTTGCCCCAAGAGCTAGCGTTATGAATCCACTAGGAACCATTCTTTACGGAGGGAAATCTACAGTTTCTGATGCCAAAAGATTGAAACTTGAAATTTATTATACAAAACCTAATTAAACCAAAACTATGTGTGGAATTGTTGGATATATCGGTTATAGAGAAGCTTATCCCATTGTTATAAAAGGGTTAAAGAGACTGGAATACAGAGGTTATGATAGTGCAGGTGTTATGTTATATGACGGAAACGCTTTAAAACTTTCAAAAACAAAAGGCAAGGTTACGGATCTTGAAGAAAGAGCTTCAAAAGAAATATCCACCAATGGAACAATAGGAATGGGACATACTCGTTGGGCAACTCACGGCGTTCCTAACGATGTTAATTCGCATCCACATCTTTCTAATTCTGGAGATTTGGCAATAATTCATAACGGAATTATTGAAAATTATGCACCTCTAAAAGTTGAATTAATAAAAAGAGGGTATGTTTTTCACTCGGATACGGATACCGAAGTGCTTGTTAATCTTATCGAAGAAGTCCAAAAAAAGGAAAACCTAAAACTAGGAAAAGCAGTTCAAATAGCGCTAAATCAAGTAGTAGGGGCTTATGCAATTGCTGTTTTTGATAAAAAAAATCCCGATGAAATTGTTGTGGCTCGTCTAGGAAGTCCATTAGCAATTGGAATTGGAGAAGGAGAATATTTTATAGCATCAGACGCTTCTCCATTTATAGAATACACTTCGAATGCAGTCTATCTAGAAGACGGTGAGATGGCCATAATTAGGTTGCACAAGCAAATGAAAGTTAGAAAAATTAAAGACGATTCTTTAGTTGATCCTTATATCCAAGAGCTTCAAATGAACTTGGAGCAAATAGAAAAAGGAGGCTATGAGCACTTTATGCTTAAAGAGATATACGAACAGCCTAATGTAATTACAGATACTTATCGCGGAAGACTTCATGCAAACGAAGGCATTATTCAAATGTCAGGAGTTGAAGATAATATTGAAAAATTTCTGAATGCAGATAGGATTATTATTGTTGCTTGCGGAACTTCATGGCATGCGGGATTAGTAGCAGAATATATATTTGAAGAATTCACAAGAATTCCTGTTGAGGTAGAATATGCCTCAGAATTTAGATATCGAAATCCAATAATAGGTAGTAGAGATGTTGTAATTGCCATTTCACAATCTGGTGAAACTGCTGATACAATGGCGGCCATAAAATTAGCCAAAGAAAAAGGCGCATTTGTTTATGGGGTTTGTAACGTAGTGGGTTCATCGATTTCTCGTGAAACTCACGCAGGTTCTCATACACACGCTGGACCAGAAATCGGAGTTGCATCTACTAAAGCTTTTACAACACAAATAACGGTATTGACTATGATTGCCTTGCGATTGGCAAAAGCTAAAGGGACATTGTCTAATACTGATTTTCATAGGTATTTGCAAGAATTAGAAATCATTCCCGAAAAGGTAAAAGAAGCATTAGAAACTAACGATAGGGCAAAAGAAATTGCCAAAGTTTTTAAAGATTCACACAACTGTCTCTATTTAGGCAGAGGTTACAACTTTCCAGTTGCGCTTGAAGGAGCTTTGAAACTCAAAGAAATCTCCTATATTCACGCCGAAGGCTATCCTGCAGCAGAAATGAAACACGGTCCAATTGCTTTAATCGATGCCCAAATGCCAGTGGTGGTTATTGCTCCTAAACAAGGGCACTATGATAAAATAGTAAGTAACATTCAGGAAATTAAATCCCGAAGCGGAATTATTATTGCCGTAGTTACTAAAGGAGACACTCAAGTTCGTGAACTAGCAGACTATATTATAGAGATTCCTGAAACTTCAGATGTTCTATCTCCATTAATTACAACAATTCCTTTGCAATTGTTATCCTACCATATAGCAGTTATGAGAGGTTGTAATGTGGATCAACCCCGCAACTTAGCAAAGTCCGTCACCGTTGAATAGATAAATTCTTATATATACTTTTATTTAAAGCGAGATTTTTTAATTTCGCTTTTTTTTACAATTTTTTATTGATGCTAATTTTTATGATAAGTTCATTTTATTTATTTATTTTTAGTATGCACGCATATCACAATGCATTTTTTTAACTAAATAGTTACAATTAATTTAAAGATTATAAGAATATATAGCTATTTGTAAATTATGAATTATGAAATTATAAACACATTTTTTTATTAATGTCATATTTATTTGTAATTTGGCCTCATTAACTAACAAAATTCAATCAAATGAGAAGCTATTTACTTATTTTGTCATTGTTTTTTTGCGGCATTTCTTTTGCTCAAAACACAATTACAGGTTCAGTTACAGAGAGTAACAACCAACCTATTCCTGGTACCAACATAAAAGTCGTTGGCGACAAAGCGGGAACAGTCTCAGATGCCGATGGAAAATTTACATTAACCACATCAGCAAATCTGCCTTTTACTATCGAAGTAACAAGCGTGGGACACCAAACCAAAAAAGTTAGTGTTACCACAAACAATCAAAATGTCGTAATCAAACTTGTTGATTCACAAACAACTTTAGACGAAGTGGTAGTTTCTGCCTCAAGAACCCCAGAGCGAGTTTTAGAATCTCCTGTAACCATCGAAAGAATGGGACTTAAGGATATTAAAAAAGCAGCCGCTCCAAGTTATTATGATGGTCTAGAGAATCTTAAAGAAGTACAAATGAACACCAGTAGTTTGACTTTTAAATCCATAAATACCCGTGGTTTTGCAACTGTTGCAAATACTCGTTTTATGCAGTTGGTGGACGGTATGGATAATTCCTCTCCATTATTGAATTTTGTACTAGGAAACCTAATTGGCGTTTCAGAAATAGATATTCAAAATGTTGAGCTATTGCCAGGAGCATCTTCGGCTTTATATGGTGCGAATGCCTTTAATGGAATTATGTTTATGAATAGCAAAAGCCCGTTTACGTATCCTGGGATTTCTACCTATTTCAAATATGGATATACGGATCAAGAAGCTGCTGGAACAAATAGTTTTTATGATTTTGGAATAAGATTGTCCCATGCTTTCAATAAATATTTTGCAGCCAAAGCCAACTTCACTTATATGCAAGGAACAGATTGGTTCGCTACAAATTATGATGACAGAGCACGCCAAGGACAAGGAATAACAAGGAGTGACGTAAATTACGATGGTATGAATGTGTATGGTGACGAAGCAACAACCAATATAAAAGCTGTTGGACAAACCTTAGCCGAAAGAGGCTTAATACCAGCCTCTGCAGTAAACTTGCTTCCAAATTATAATGTAAGTAGAACTGGATACAACGAGGTAGACTTAACAGATAATAAAGCGGGCAATACAAAAATGGATTTTTCTTTTCATTTAAGACCGATGGGTGACGAAAGCTTAGAAGTTATTTGGCAAAGTAAGTTTGGTTTTGGAAACGCAGTGTATCAAGGGGCGAATCGTTATTATCTAAATAACTTTTATATGTCACAACATAAATTAGAAGTAAAAGGCAAAAACTTTTTTATAAGAGGATATACTACTACAGAAGATGGAGGCGAGTCTTATGATATGCAATTTACAGGAATTAATGTAAATAGAAAATGGAAAGATGACAACACTTGGTTTGGGCAATATGCTGGCGCCTTTGTTCAAGCGACTTTGGCTGGGCAAACAACTGAAAATGCACATTTAATTTCTAGAGGCGTAGCAGATACAGGTAGATTCCTTCCAGGAACTCCTCAATTCCAAAATGCTTTTAGCGCCGTAATTGCGGATCCCAATGTATTAACGGGCTCTAAATTAGTGGATAATTCTAGAATATACCATTCTGACGCTAATTATAATTTTAAAGACCTTATTAAATTTGGAGAAATTCAAGTGGGAGGGTCTTTTAGACAATATCAATTAAATTCGTATGGTAGAATTTACACTGATGCTAGTGGACCTATTTACTATAATGAATATGGGACCTATTTACAGTTACAGAAAAAATTTATGGAAGACCGATTGAAATTCACCGGATCTGTTCGTTATGATAAATCTCAAAACTTCGATGGTAACTTTTCGCCAAGACTATCATTAGTATATTCTGGAGGAGAAAACAAACAACACAATTTTAGAGGTTCTTATCAAACCGGTTTTAGAAACCCAAGCACTCAAGACCAATATATTGGTTTCAATGTTGGAAGCGCGGTGTTAGTTGGTTCTGCACCAGATAACTTATTAAGATATACGGAAAGTAGAGCTGTTGCAAATGGTACTCCTGCAATAGGACAAGTTTATGCAG
>CALPPA020000004.1 GCA_943325355.2 Klebsiella pneumoniae
ACGAAGACAGAGCTAGAGGCGATCAAAGCCCTTCTAAATCGAAACCCGCTGCAAAAAGAACTTCCAAAAAAGAATTCCCAAAAGGGAATAATAAAATACAAGTGGTAGAAAAAGTAAAATTCAATTTCGGGAAGAATAAAAAATCATAGGTTATGAAAACGGCCTTGATTATTGGAAGTACGGGATTAATAGGTTCTCAACTGTTAGAACTTCTTTTAGAAAGTAAAGAATATGCTACAGTTATCACTTTCGTGAAAAGAGATTCAGGCATTCAACATCCCAAATTAAAGCAACACATAATCGATTTTGACAAACCGGAAGACTATCAAAATTTTGTTGTCGGAGACGATTTCTTTTGTACTATTGGCACAACCATAAAAAATGCTGGAAGTAAAGAGGCATTCAGAAAAGTAGATTTTGAGTATCCCAAAGCATTTGCAACTATAGCTTTGCAAAATAATGTAAAACAATTCCTGATTATTTCCTCTCTTGGTGCTGATGCCCATTCTGGGAATTTCTATTTGAAAACCAAAGGAGAAATTCAAGATTTTCTTAAAAATTGTCCTTTCGAAAGTGTTTCTGTATTACAACCTTCCCTACTATTAGGAGATAGAAAAGAATTTCGCTTAGGCGAGAAAATTGGTACTTTTTTTATGAAACTTTTTTCGTTTTTACTCATTGGAAACTTAAAAAAGTACAAACCCATAGAAAGTGAAGCTGTAGCAAAAACAATGTTTGCTATTGCTCAAAAAAACTACAAAGGTTTTCAAGTTATAACATCCGACACTATACAAGAAATAGCAAATAAAAAATCCTGTTCGCCTAGGTGAACAGGATTTTTACTATAAAATTATTTCTCTTTAATTAAGAAAGTGCTTTTTTAACTTGATCAGCAGCTTCTTGAAATTCAACAGCCGATAATATTGGCATTCCAGAATTATCTATTAATTCTTTTGCAATTTCTGCATTAGTTCCTTGCAAACGAACAATGATTGGCACTTTGATAGCGTCACCCATATTTTTATAGGCATCAACAACACCTTGAGCAACACGGTCACAACGAACGATTCCACCAAAGATGTTAATTAAAATTGCTTTTACATTTGGATCTTTCAAAATGATACGGAACGCTAATTCCACACGTTTTGCATCGGCAGTTCCACCAACATCCAAGAAATTGGCTGGTTCAAAACCAGCATATTTTATTAAATCCATCGTTGCCATAGCAAGTCCAGCTCCATTTACCATACAACCTACAGTTCCATCAAGATCTACATAATTCAATCCTGCTTCTTTTGCTTCTACTTCGATTGGGTTTTCCTCACGAATGTCACGCATTTCGGCTAATTTTGGATGACGATATAATGCATTGTCATCTAAATTTACTTTGGCATCAACCGCAATAATTTTGTTATCTGAAGTTTTTAAAACTGGATTGATTTCAAACATAGAAGCATCAGAACCAATATATGCTTTGTATAAAGCGTCAATAAACTGAACCATTTCTTTGAAAGCATTTCCAGAAAGACCTAAATTAAAGGCAATTCTTCTCGCTTGAAATCCTTGCAATCCAACCGTTGGATCAATTTCTTCGGTAAAAATTAAATGAGGAGTGTGTTCTGCAACGTGTTCGATATCCATTCCACCTTCGGTAGAATACATAATCATATTGCGTCCTCTGCTTCTATTCAATAAAACCGATACATAAAACTCTGAAGTCTCACTTTCACCAGGATAATAAACATCCTCAGCAATCAATACTTTATGAACTTTTTTACCTTCGGCAGAAGTTTGCGGAGTAATTAAATTCATTCCGATAATTTGTTCCGCTAATTCTTCAACTTGTTGCAAGTTTTTGGCAAGTTTCACTCCTCCGCCTTTTCCTCGTCCACCTGCGTGAACCTGAGCTTTTATAACATGCCATCCTGTTCCAGTTTCGGCAGTCAATTGTTTTGCAACAGCAACAGCTTCTTTTGGGTTGTTCGCCACATAGCCACGTTGCACTTTTACGCCATAACTAGCTAATATTTGTTTTCCTTGGTATTCGTGTATATCCATATTGAGGTATTTGACAAGATTCTGAGTTTATTCTTGGAAAAATGTTGCACAAAAATAGAACAATTCATCTTAAAACTAAAATCTTTTTCATAATAAAAATTGAAATCAAATTGGTCGAATACTTTTCTGTTATTATATATACTATTTGATTCCTTAAATGGAATAATATGAAGCTTTAAATTATGAAATTGTAAATTTAAAACTACTATATCGATTGCAGAAATAAAGTAAAAGATAAGAAAAATATCGATTTAATTTCTATTTATAATTTTAACACTTAAATAAATTATCGATTTATCAATTTGAATGTATATGAATGTATTATTGTTAATAATTGAACTTATTTCTACTATTACTGTAAAAATAGGATTGTCGAGACGTTTTCAATTCATTATATTTAATGAAATCTATATTTTTGTATAAAAATTAATAAGCATGAAAGTTAAAGAACAAGGTCTTTATTTGCCAGAATTTGAGCATGACAATTGTGGGGCAGGATTTATTTGCAATTTAAATGGAATTAAGTCAAATGATATTATTCACAAAGCACTCGATATCCTAATAAAATTAGAGCATCGTGGTGCTGTGAGCTCTGATGGAAGAACTGGTGATGGAGCCGGAATATTATTTGATATTCCACATGATTTTTTTAAAAAAGTATGTGATTTTGAAATTCCAGAACCTATAGAATACGCTGTGGGAATGGTTTTTATGCCAAAAAGTAAAAACCAGACCGCATTTTGTAAATCTACTTTTGAGGAAGCAATTCGAAATCAAAAACTACAAATTATAGGCTGGAGAGATGTTCCAGTTGATGTTTCAAATTTGGGGAGGATAGCTGCTGAAAAAGAACCTACAGTAAAACAAGTCTTTGTTGGTAAAAATGGTTTAGAGCTAACAGAACAACAATTTAATGCTAAAATGTTCGCTGCAAGAAAAATTGCAGAACATAATGTAATAAACTCAAGAATTTCAGAAAGTCATCGTTTCTATTTATCGAGTTTCTCAACAACAACCATAATATATAAAGGTTTATTGATGCCTGAGGATATTAGTCGTTATTATACTGATTTATTAGATGATGATTTAGTAACTAGATTGGCATTAGTACACCAACGATTTTCTACGAATACATTCCCTTCGTGGGAATTGGCACAACCCTTCCGATATATGTGTCATAATGGAGAAATCAATACGCTTCGAGGCAACGTTAGCCGAATGAGAGCTCGAGAAGAATTGATGAAAAGCGATGTTTTTGGTGAAGACATCAAAAAAATGTTCCCTATTATATTAGAAGGAAAATCAGATTCTGCTTCTATGGATATGGTGATTGAATTGTTATTGATGACCGGTCGTTCTCTACCTGAGGCTATGATGATGGTGGTTCCTGAAGCTTGGGAAAAACACCAAACCATGTCAGACGATAAAAAAGCATTTTACGAATACAACTCCTGTATTATGGAGCCTTGGGATGGACCAGCTTCAATTCCTTTTACAGATGGTAATGTAATTGGCGCTTTATTGGACAGAAACGGACTAAGACCATCACGTTATACTTTGACCAAAGGTGGTTTTGTGATTATGTCTTCTGAAATAGGTGTTCTTGACATCAAGCCAGAAGATGTTGTGCAACACGGTCGATTGGAACCAGGAAAAATGTTCCTTGTTGATATGAACGAAGGACGAATTATCGAAGATGACGAAATAAAAAATTCAGTGGTAACCAAACGACCTTATAGAAAATGGTTAGACGAGAATTTACTGCACCTATCCCAGATTTCTTACACCAATAATGTAATCCCAACAGAAAATGTTGATTTTGGAACACGTCAACGACTCTTTGGTTATACTATCGAAGATTTAAAAACCATAATCAACCCAATGGGTGCAACTGGTGCAGAAGCCATTAGTTCTATGGGTAATGACACTCCACTGGCTGTTCTATCAGATCAACCACAATTATTATACAACTATTTCAAACAATTATTTGCTCAAGTTACCAATCCTCCATTAGATGGTATTCGTGAAGAAATTATTACGGATATCAGTTTAGCTATTGGTGGCGATTATAATATCTTTGACATTGTTCCAAAGCATTGTAAAAAAATTAAAATACAAAATCCCGTTATTTCAAATGAGGATTTAGATAAAATTAGAAACATTGAGCACGCTGATTTCAAATCAGTAACTATTTCTACTTTATATGAAATAAAAAAAGGAGTAAACGGATTAGAACGAGCACTAGAAAAATGTGTGGCTGCCACTTTCAAAGCAGTTTCCGAAGGTTGCAATATCGTTATCCTTTCTGATAGAGGAGCTTGTGATAAAATGGCGCCTATTCCAATGTTACTGGCCTGTTCTTATATTCACCATTCTTTGAATATACTAAAAGTACGTTCGAAATTTGGAATCATCATTGAGTCAGCAGAACCTCGCGAACCACATCATTTTGCTTTATTGTTTGGTTACGGAGCAAGTGCGATAAATCCTTATATGGTCAATGAAATCATTTATGATCAAGTAAATCAAGGATTTATTTCGAATGTAAATGCAGATTATGCTATCAAAAATTTCAATAAGGCAATTGCAAAAGGGATTCTAAAAATTATGAATAAAATTGGAATCTCTACTTTACATTCCTATAGAGCTGCCCAAATTTTTGAAATTTTAGGATTAAACAAAAATTTTACTTCAAAATATTTTCCTTATACACCATCAAGAATTGAAGGAATTGGTTTAATGGAAATCGAAAAAGAAGTGAAGAAAAGATACCAAAATGCTTTTCCAAAATCAGAAATCGCTAACTTATTACCATTAGAAATTGGTGGCATTTATCGATGGAGAAGATCAGGAGAAAAGCACATGTTTAATCCAACGACAATTTCAAAATTACAACAAGCCGTAAGATTAAATAGTCCAGAAAGCTATAAAGAGTATGCTGATATGGTCAATGACCAAAGCAAAAACTTAATGACTATTCGTGGTTTATTTGAATTTAATAATCTAGATCCAATTTCTATTGATGAAGTGGAACCTTGGACAGAAATCGTAAAAAAATTCAAAACTGGAGCAATGTCTTATGGTTCTATCAGCTTGGAAGCTCACGAGAATCTTGCTATTGCTATGAATAGAATTGGTGGAAAAAGCAATTCTGGAGAAGGTGGAGAAGATCCTAAGCGTTTCCAAAAAGAACTCAATGGCGACTCCAAAAATAGTGCTATCAAGCAAGTTGCATCGGGAAGATTTGGTGTGTCAATCAATTATTTGACCAATGCCAAAGAGATTCAAATCAAAATGGCTCAAGGTGCAAAACCTGGGGAAGGTGGACAATTACCAGGGGAAAAAGTATATCCTTGGATAGCAGAAGTTAGAAATTCAACCCCTTATGTTGGGTTGATATCTCCGCCACCGCATCACGATATTTATTCAATAGAAGATTTATCACAATTGATATTTGATTTGAAAAACGCCAATCGTGAAGCTCGTGTCAATGTAAAATTGGTTTCTGAAGTAGGTGTTGGAACTATCGCTGCCGGTGTTGCCAAAGCTAAAGCAGACGTGATTTTGATTTCAGGTTATGATGGAGGAACAGGAGCTGCACCACTTACATCATTACAACATACAGGTATTCCTTGGGAACTTGGATTAGCCGAAGCGCAACAAACATTAATCTTGAATGATTTAAGAAGTCGTGTGGTTTTAGAATGTGACGGTCAACTAAAAACAGGGCGTGATGTCGCCATTGCAGCTTTACTTGGAGCTGAAGAATTTGGTTTTGCCACTGCACCATTAGTTGCATCAGGCTGTATTATGATGAGAGCTTGCCACTTAAATACTTGTCCAGTAGGCATAGCGACACAGGATCCAGAATTGAGAAAAAATTTCAAGGGAACACCAGAACACGTCATCAACTTTATGTATTTTATTGCTGAAGAATTGAGACAAATTATGGCCCAACTAGGTTTTAGAACACTCAAGGAAATGGTGGGACAATCTCAAAAATTGAACGTCAACAAAGCCATAAAACATTATAAAGCAAGCGGATTAGATTTATCAACTATTCTATACAAACCAGAAAAAGCAAATGTTGTGCCTAATCATAATACAACAACACAAGACCATGGTTTAGAACACGTACTTGACTTTGATATTATAAAAGCGGCCATTCCTTCTATTTATAGAAAAGAAAAAACAAGAGTGACTTTTGACATTAAAAACACAGACCGTTCTGTTGGTGCTATTTTAAGCAACGAAATTTCAAAAATATATGGCGCTCAAGGATTGCCTGATGACACTATTTTAGTTGATTTTACGGGTTCAGCCGGACAAAGTTTTGGTGCTTTTGCTACCAATGGTTTGTCTTTTAAAATTCATGGAAACTGTAATGACTATTTAGGAAAAGGACTTTCGGGTGGAAAACTAATCATCAAAGTTCCTCCTACAGCCACTTTCAAACCAGAGGACAATATCATCATTGGTAACGTAGCTCTTTATGGCGCTATAACTGGTGAAGCTTATATAAACGGTATAGCTGGAGAACGTTTTTGTGTTAGAAATTCTGGTGCAACTGCCGTTGTCGAAGGAATTGGTGATCATGGATGTGAATATATGACTGGTGGAACCGTAGTTGTTTTAGGAAAAACAGGAAGAAATTTTGCAGCCGGAATGAGTGGTGGAATTGCTTATGTTTTTGACGAGAAAAAACAATTCGAAAATGGGTTATGCAATATGGAAATGGTCGCATTGGAAACATTGGAAGACGAAGATTTAACAAAACTAAGACGTTTGATAAGAAATCACTCGATGTATACCAATAGTCCATTGGCTAAAAGAATCCTTGAAGACTGGGAAAACCAACAGAAACATTTCATCAAAGTAATGCCGACCGATTATAAAAAAGCATTATTGAGAATAGCGAAAGAGAAAGAAATAGAAGAATTAATAGCACAATAGGTTATGGGCAAGATAGGTGGATTTAAAGAATATAGTAGAGCTGACGAAAGTAATTTAGTTGTGCAAGAACGAGTTGCAAATTATAATGAATTTACAATTCCGTTAGCAAAAGATAAAATTAAGGAACAAGGGTCAAGATGTATGGATTGCGGAATTCCTTTTTGTCATAGCGCATGCCCTCTAGGAAATTTGATTCCTGATTTTAATGATATGGTGCATCAAGAAGAATGGCAAAGTGCATTAGACATTTTGCAATCAACTAATAATTTTCCGGAATTTACCGGTCGGTTGTGCCCTGCTCCATGTGAAAAATCATGTGTTTTGGGAATTATAAAAGATCCTGTATCTATTGAAAATATTGAAAAAAGTATTATCGAAAGAGGTTTCGCCGAAGGCTGGATTAAACCACAACCACCAGAAGTTAGAACTGGAAAAACTATTGCAGTTATTGGTTCAGGTCCTGCGGGATTAGCGGCAGCACAACAATTAAACCGTGCTGGTCATTCCGTAACCGTTTTTGAAAGAGATAATGCCATTGGCGGATTATTGCGTTATGGAATTCCAAATTTCAAATTAGAAAAAGGAATTATCGACAGACGTCTTGCCATATTGGAAGCTGAAGGAATTGTTTTTAAAACTAATGTAAACGTAGGAGTTAATTATAGTATTGACGATTTAAATAAATTTGATTCTATCGTATTATGTGGTGGCGCAACCGAAAGTAGAAGTTTGCCAACTAAAGGTATTGAAAGTAAAGGTGTAGTTCAAGCGATGACATTTTTGACACAGCAAACTAAATCTTTATACGGAGAAAAAATTGAGAATCAAATTAAGGCAACTGGCAAAAACGTAATTGTTATTGGTGGTGGAGATACTGGATCTGATTGTGTAGGTACTTCTAACAGACAAGGTGCAATATCCGTTACCAACTTTGAAATTATGCCAAAACCACCAGTTGGTAGAAGCGAAACTACCCCTTGGCCATTCTGGCCTTTACAATTAAAAACATCTTCATCTCATGAAGAAGGTTGTAATAGAAATTGGTTAATAAATACTAAAGAGTTTATTGCCAATGAAAAAGGAGAACTTACTGGTTTAAAAACTATTGAAGTTTCTTGGAAAATCAAACCGGGGGAAAGACCTGAACTTGTTGAAAAAGAGGGTTCAGAAAAAATCTGGCCTTGTGATTTAGCCCTTTTAGCTTTAGGTTTTACAGGTCCAGAAAAAACTTTGAGTGAACAATTAGGAATAAAAATTGATGGCAGAAATAATTATTTTGCTACTAATTACCAGACTAATGTTCCACACATATTTACAGCTGGAGATATGAGAAGAGGACAATCACTAATCGTTTGGGCAATCTCTGAAGGTCGTGAAGCTGCAAGAGAAGTAGATAATTATTTGATGGGTTTTACCAATTTACCAACAAAAGGAAACGGCGATTTACCAAGTTTATAGTTTTTAAATAAAGTTTTTAAAACCCTTGAGAAAAAAATTTTTCAAGGGTTTTTTGTTATATAAACCTTAAAAAAGCACAACAATTGTTATTATCAAAACATTTTGTTATTTTTTGTTGTTTTTAAGTATTGCTCTTGTAAGTATCAATAAAGAATAATAAATTTGCTGAAAATATATCACAATGCAAGCAAAAGATTTAGCACAGTTAGCAGAACAATTTGGAAGTCCATTATATGTTTATGATGCAGCAAAAATCCAATCTCAATATAAAAGATTAACAAACGCATTCTCGAAAGTAGAAAATTTGCGAATCAACTACGCAATGAAGGCACTGTCAAACATTGCTATTCTTCAATTGTTGAGGGAAATGGGATCTTGTTTGGATGCAGTTTCCATACAAGAAGTGCAACTAGGGCTTCACGCTGGATATTCTCCCGATCAAATATTTTTTACTCCAAATGGAGTTTCTCTTGAAGAAATAGAAGAAGTATCTGCAATGGGGGTTCAAATCAATATTGACAACTTATCAATATTGGAACAATTTGGAACTAAACATCCTACCGTTCCTGTTTGTATTAGAATTAATCCACATGTAATGGCCGGTGGAAACGCCAATATTTCAGTAGGTCATATCGATAGTAAATTTGGTATTTCAGTTCACCAATTACCTCACGTAGTGCGTATTGTCGAAAATACAAAAATGCATATTGTTGGAATCCACATGCACACGGGTTCTGATATTTTAGATATCGAAGTATTTTTGTACGCAGCTGAAATCCTTTTTGATGCTGCCAAAAGTTTCAAAGATTTAGAATTTTTAGATTTTGGTAGTGGATTCAAAGTACCCTACAAAAAAGATGATATTGAAACGGACATCGAAGAATTAGGAAAAAAATTATCAAAAAGATTCAATGCTTTCTGTAAAGAATACGGAAAAGATTTGACCTTGATTTTCGAACCAGGTAAATTCTTAGTAAGCGAAGCGGGTTATTTCTTAGCTAAAGTAAATGTAGTAAAACAAACTACTTCTACTGTATTTGCTGGAGTTGATACAGGTTTCAACCACTTAATTCGTCCTATGTTTTACGGTTCACAACATCATATCGAAAATATTTCACACCCAAAAGCAAAAGAGCGTTTCTACTCGGTTGTGGGATACATTTGCGAAACGGATACATTTGCCAACAACCGTAGAATTTCTGAAATTACTGAAGGAGACGTTCTTAGTTTCAGAAATGCTGGTGCATATTGCTTCTCGATGGCATCTAACTATAATTCTAGATACAAACCTGCCGAAGTACTATGGCTAAACGGAAAAGGCCATTTAATTAGAGCTCAAGAAACCTTTGAAGATTTACTTAAAAATCAAATTCCGTTGCAAGTTACGGCCGATTTAGTGTAACAAATACGAATCCCATTTCAGTGAAAAATGAAATGGGATTTTTTTATAAAATTAAAACGTTGTTACTTATTTTAGCAATGTTAGAAAATTCTCAATTCATTACATAAAGTGAGATTTATCATATTTAATAGAATTAATTTTGGTTAAATTTACTTCGAAAAAATAAATAACATAAAAATGAAAAAAACACTAATTTGGAGCGTTGCAAGTATAGTGGCGCTAATGGTCTTGGTTCAATGTAAACCTAATGCAGAGAAAATAGAAGCTTTAAAAACAGAAGATAAAGTAGTGGAAGATTTAAATTCACATCAAATTATTGTTAAAGAGGTTTTAAATGCCAATGCTTACACCTATCTTTTGGTTACAGAAGATGCAAAAGAATATTGGATTGCTGTTCCGAAAACCGATGTAAAAGTTGGAAAAAAATATACCTACGAAGGCGGAATGGAGATGAAAAAATTTGAGAGCAAGGATTTAAAAAGAACATTTGATTCGGTTTTGTTTGTAGAGGGATTGATAGATCCTAACCCTCCAACCGTAACCGAAACTGCAATAGATCCTAAAACAATAATTAATTCTACACAATTATCAAAAGGAATTACTTTAGCCAAAGGTGCTATTTCATTACACGATTTATTTTCAGGAAGAGATAAATTAGAAGGCAAAACAGTTATTTTAACTGGTAAAGTGGTGAAGTTTATGCCTGAAATTATGAAGAAAAACTGGATTCACTTGCAAGACGGCACAAGCTTTAATGGATTCAATGATATTACAATCACTACTTTAGACAAAGTAAAAGTAGATGAAATAGTTTCATTAAAAGGCAAAGTGGTTTTAAATAAAGATTTAGGCTCAGGCTATAAATACGACGTTCTTATTGAAGATGCTGTTGTTGTTAAATAAGTGAAACTTCAATTTTTAAACATTAAAAAATCCCATTTCAACAAAATGAAATGGGATTTTATTTTAAAATGTTAATTACTTATTCTATTTCTCTCCCAAAATTTCTTCCAAAACCTTGCTTTCTGTTCCGTTTGGCATTTCAACTTTTAATTTAAGAGCAAGTGTTGGTGCAATTTGTGTGATTTCTTTTTTATCAAAACTTTCTCCGGGTTTTATCTTCCAGCCATAAAAAAGTAAAGGAGCGTGAGTGTCATAAACATAAGGTGTTCCGTGAGAAGTTCCCGTTGCGCCATATTCAATATAACCAGGTTTGTCTAGAACTACTAAATCACCGTTTTGGGAAGCATCATACCCATTTGCAATTAGTTTCAGGTAAAAATCATTCCCTGTCGAAGCCAAAATCTCTTCTTCGGTATACACTTTTTTTACTTGCTCCTGAGTCATTAAAAACGCTTTGAAATCTTGTTTTACTTTAACCAATTCCAATCCTTTTGATTTTAATAATTCCTTATTAAAATAAATATTAAAATTAGAATATTCAATCATTACGTTTTCACCATAAGTAGCAGTCGAAAATTCTTTTAATGACTTGGAAATATCTTTAGAAGGAACATTTTTTACATTGTACTTATTGTCTTTCAAATGATTAGCATTTTCTGCACAAGCGTGATCTGCAGTCAAGAAAAGCAAATAATTATCCTTACCAACAGTCTTGTCTAAATAGTCTAGAAAATCAGCAATTGTTAGGTCTAATCGCAAATAAGTATCTTGTAATTCCATCGATCTTGGTCCAAGAATATGACCTACATAATCTGTAGAAGAAAAACTAACAGTCAAGAAATCGGTTATGTTGTCTTTTCCCAATTCTTCTTTTTCGACAGCTTTCTTAGCAAAATCAGCTAATAAATTATTTCCAAATGGAGTGGAACGCATTAATTCAGCGCCGTGTTTATCATACATTTGCTTTAGATTGTATGGGAAAATTGGTTTTTCGCTATTGTATAATTTACCTTCGTAGGGATTGTCATCTGGTAGACTTTCGTTATAATCGGCCGCAGGTTTGAGTAAATTCCAACCATTATTGATATAAGGCAAATAGTTTTTTTGATTATTGAATTCCGTTACCCAATCAGGAAGTTTCTCGCCATAGAATGTACTTGAAATAAACGCTCCAGTCCCGCTATACCAAAAAGCCCAATTTGCAAAATGTCCTGCTGGTAAAATGGCTCCACGATCTTTCAAACTCATCCCGATAACTTTTCCTTTGAAGTTGGTTCCCAATCTCAATTCGTCAGTAATCGTTGTACTTAAAAGGTTTTTTGGTGACATTGCTCCTTCTTTTTTTGAGCCATCACCAATGGTTTTTACGGTCTCGTCATCAGTGCAATATCTATCTTTGCCTGAAGACCTGCTATACCATTCATTTCCAACAATCCCGTTTACAGATGGAGTTGCTCCCGAATAAATTGAAGCGTGACCAGGGCCCGTATAGGTTGGCATATAATTAAAATGAGCATTGTGAAAAACAAATCCTTTGTTCATCAACCGCTTGAAACCATTTGGAGAAAAATCGTCCGAAAAACGATATAAATACTCCATTTTCATTTGATCGACAACAATTCCAACCACTAATTTGGGACGCTCTTGAGCTTGAACGAAAGAAATAGCTACTAATAATAACAACAAAAACAACTTTTTCATAATACACTTTATATTGGTACAAAAATACCTATTTGATTTTTAGAAACTTAACCTTTTCTATGTTTTATAATTGGAAATATTATAAACAATAATACTATTGTCATAATTGATATAAAGCTGTTTTCGATTGTCTTGATTTTTTCTTGTAATGATCGATAGCGTGCAATCATCTCCATTATTATCCTTGCAAGTAAAAGTATAAACACTGTCTGTCTCGCTTTCTTCTAATGGTTGATATTCAATTATTTCAAACAATTGAATAATTTCAGAATTAACAATAATTCGGCTTTTGTCAGTATCTAATGACACTAAAATAGTAGTTGATTTTAAGTCAGACCATTTACCCCATTTTCCCTTTTGGTCTTTTTCCATCACACTAAGACCAGAGGTTATAAACTTATAAGTTTGGCTATGAGATTGTTGTAATCCTATTATAAGAAAAAACAGAACCAGAATTATTTTAATTTTTGCCATTATTTATAAATTATTATGTGTCCAAAAGTAATAAATTTTGAATCTAGAAATCGAATTTTTTTAACTCATTTTTAGCTAATATAAAGTCTTCTATAATTTCCAAAATAATTTCTGAGGCTGGTTTTATCTCGTGAATTAATCCTGCTATTTGACCAATTTCGAGTTCGCCTTCGTCTAAATCGCCTTCAAACATTCCGTGTTTTGCTCTGGCTCTTCCTAACAAAGTTGCTAAATCATCTTTAGTTGGACATTTCTTGTATAAATCCTGAACGTCTTCGTAAAACTTATTCTTTATCAATCGAACTGGTGCTAATTCCTTTAAAGTTACTTGCGTCTCCCCTTCTTTGGTTTCCAAAATTTTATTCTTGAAATTTTCGTGTGCTGATGATTCTAAAGATGCTGCAAAACGACTTCCTAATTGAACTCCATCAGCTCCCAGAATCATTGCGGCCAACATTCCTCTTCCATTTGCAATTCCTCCTGCAGCGATTAACGGGATTTTGATTTTTTCTTTCACCATCGGAATCAAAGTGAAAGTTGTAGTTTCTTCTCTTCCGTTGTGTCCTCCAGCTTCAAATCCTTCGGCAACTACAGCGTCAACTCCTGCTTCTTGTGCTTTCAATGCAAAAACGGAACTGCTTACCACGTGAACAACCGTTATTCCTTTTTCCTTTAGAAAAGAAGTCCAAGTTTTAGGATTTCCTGCTGATGTAAAAACAATTTTTACACCTTCTTCGATAATAATTTTCATTATTTCTTCAATATTGGGATACAACATCGGGACATTTACTCCAAAAGGTTTATTGGTAGCTTTTTTACATTTTTGAATGTGTTCAAGCAAAATTTCGGGGTACATTGAACCTGCACCAATCAATCCCAAACCACCAGCATTGCTGACAGCACTTGCTAATTTATAACCAGAATTCCAAATCATTCCGCCTTGAATAATTGGATATTTGATATTGAAAAGTTGGGTGATTTTATTCATTTATTGGAATCAAAATTACTGTTTAATAATTTTTCCGCTTTTAGAAAAACCATTCGATTCAATTTTATAGAAATAGATGCCCTTATCTAGATACTTCAAAGAAATAGTTGCTGATGGAATGGTAATATTTCTTTCTAAAACTTTTTGGCCTAATACATTATAAATTGCAATAGTTTTGACATTGGATTCATTGGGCAAAGTGACAGAAATGGAGTCGCTTGTTGGATTTGGATAAACCACGAAATCATTTTTTGAAAAAGCTTCAACAGATAATCCATTGGCTAAAGCCAAATTAAAATCTGGGATTCCATAACCAAATTGGTCACGTGATTTTACAATTGGATTAAAATTATCAGATGATTGCGTAACTAATTGTTTGATTTGTAATGCATTTTTTCCCGGTAAAGCCTGCCATAAACAAGCAATCATTCCTGAGGTTATTGGGCAAGAAAAAGATGTTCCATTTGCTGTGACCAAGTTTCCAGCTTGATCTGATATAACTACTGTTTGTCCTTGAGCCATTACATCTGGTTTTACTCTTCCATCAAAACTTGGCCCAATTGAACTAAAGGAAGCCAATGCTTCATTGGCTTGCACAGCTCCCACTGCGATTACATTTTTAGCCTCAGCCGGGATTCCAATATGTGGTTCGGTTTCTAGTCCTTCATTTCCGGCACTTGCCACAACAACTATTCCTTTTTCAAAAGCAATGTTGGCCCCTTGTGAAGCAAAAGCCAAATTCCCTGTCATATCTGAATACGTGTGACTATAACTAGAATTATTATAACCAAAATAGCCTAATGAAGTAGAAATAATATCAACTCCTACCCTATCAGCTTCTTCGGCAGCTTCGACCCAATTCGATTCTTCTACAGGATTTTCATTATAGGGAACAGCCGAAATAGCATCCTCAGTAACATATAAATAATACCTGGCGTCTGGCGCTGTACCAACTAATTGACCATCAACAAAACCTCCCATAGACGACAATACTAGCGTTCCGTGATTATTACCAGAAAAATAATTAGTGCTTTTATTAATAAAGTCATATCCTCCAAGAATTTGATTATTATCTCTCAATCTCTGAAACGGTTGTGCTGTATCGACTCCCGGAAAACCCGAATCCAAAACGGCTATAATTTTTCCAGAACCAGTGAAATCCAATTGATGTAGCAAATGTCCGTTGAGCATTTGAATTTGATTTGAAGAAGTGCCGTAATTGAATGTTACAGCAATTTCCATCATTTTATTTATTGCAGTAAATTTTTCTTTTGGTTTAGTTTTGTTTGAAGAACTATTCAAAGTCTTATCTGCAAAATCTACTCGCAGTACTGAAGGTAATAATTTTAGCGCATTTATATTTGCTTGTGAACCACGAATGTGAAGACAATTCATCCATTTTGATTTGGCTTTTACCGAGATTCCAGTTGATGTGATAATTTCATCAATATAAGGTTGGAAAATAGGAACATCTTTGATGTCCAAAATAATTCCTTGATTGGTTCTTCTGTCCAAAGCTCTTTGCGTTAGCATTGTCAATGGGTTATCGAAATACGCTTGTGAACCTGGTTTGTCTTTAAAATATACCCAAGCATCCTCTTGGGAAAAGCAGACAAAACTGGAAACTATAAATAAAAATAAAAGTATTTTTTTCATATATTTTTAGTTTTAAAAACGAATTTAAGAAATAACTCCCGAACCAACTAATTCATCCTCTATATACCAAGCCACGAATTGACCTTCGGTTATGGCAGATTGAGGTTCTTCGAAAGCAATGTACATTCCTTCTTCAAATTGGTGCAAAGTTGCTTTTTGCAATGGTTGACGATACCGAATTCGCGCCATAACTTCCATTGTTTCGCGATTGGCTAAAGCCAAATCAGTTCGAATCCAATGCACTTCTGACTTCTCGATAAACAACGCTTTTTTGAACAATCCTGGATGTTGACTGCCTAAACCAGTATAAATAGTATTCGTCTCCACATTTGTAGCGATTATAAATAAAGGATCTGTTGTTCCGCCAACATTGAGGCCTTTGCGTTGTCCTGTTGTAAAATAATGTGCTCCTTGATGTTTGCCAACAACTTTACCCATTTCAGGTTTGTAGGCAATTTTTCGGGCATCAAACAACAACTCCTGTTCTACTGAAAGTCCTGATTGTTTAACATAATTATATTCTGAATTACCTTTGTCAATTTGGATTATTTGTCCTTCTTTAGGTTGTAATTTTTGTTGTAAAAACTCAGGTAACCTTACTTTGCCAATGAAACACAATCCTTGTGAATCTCTCTTTTCGGCGGTAACTAAATCCAATTCTAGAGCGATTTCTCGCACTTCGGGTTTTGTTAATTCTCCTATTGGAAACAAAGATTTTGCCAATTGTTCCTGTGATAATTGACATAGAAAATAAGATTGATCTTTGTTAGTATCGGCTCCAGCCAAAAGTTGATATACTTTTTCTCCGTTGACTTCTATTTCTCCTTTTCGGCAATAATGCCCTGTTGCCACAAAATCAGCACCAAGGCTTAAAGCGATTTTCATAAAAACATCGAATTTTATTTCGCGGTTACAAAGCACATCCGGGTTTGGAGTTCGCCCTTTTTCATATTCGTTGAACATATAATCAACGATTTTTTCTTTGTATTCTTCACTTAAATCTACGGTTTGGAAAGGAATTCCCAATTTTTCAGCAACCAATAAGGCATCGTTACTGTCTTCTAGCCAAGGACATTCGTTAGAAATGGTAACCGAATCATCGTGCCAATTTTTCATAAAAAGACCTATGACCTCATAGCCTTGTTGTTGCAACAAATAAGCTGCAACACTAGAATCTACACCACCTGAAAGCCCAACAACAACACGTTTCATTTTAAAATAATTTCAATTTTACAAGACGCAAAGTTACAAAGATTTACGACAGGATTTGTGTGTGGAAAAACTTAATTCTTTTTGGTTTTAGAAGTGATTTGCGGATAACTCATATTCATTTCTTTAACCAGTTTTCCCTTCTCGAAAAACTGCCAAATCCCGGCTTTTTTTCCATTGAAGAATTTTCCTTTGGAAACAATATTTCCGTCATCTGCGTCTCTGAAAGTTGCTAAACCATCGTATTGATCATTCTTGTAATTTGATTCTTCTATTATAATTCCACTTTCAGTATATCTTTTATAAACACCGTTTTTCAAGTTATTTTTATAAAACAGTTCTTCGGCAATTTTCCCGTTTGGATAAAAAACAGAACGCAATCCTTCTAACTTTCCTTTGCTATAATTCTCGATAGCCATTATGCTTTTTGAAGCTTTATGATAGTATTTCCATTGACCTTCGTATAATTTATTAACCACTTTGCCTTCGCTTACTTTATTCTTGATTTGGTCATAAAAAATAGTGTAAGCAGAATTGTCTTTTGGATTGAATTCCCTTGTGGCAATTACTGTTTTTGTCTTTTTATTGTCAAAAAAAGTAAAAACCCCAACTTCTTTTCCGTGGTCGAAAGTTCCTTCGTATTTTAGGTTTTTTGTGTCCTTATATATTCCTCTCCAAAGTCCGTTTTTGTTGCCGTTGTCGTCTAATTTATTATAATCAGTTTGTGCAAACAATGAGAAGTTTGCTAAGAATAAAAATGCAATAAACAGTTTGTTACTCATTACGATTAGGTTAAAATAAATTGATTCCAATTAAGAACTCATTTTTATAGAAAAAATTGTTCTCTTAATATAAAACACTCGGTATGCAAATTAACTAAATAACTACAGTAAATCAAAATAGTAAAATAAATTTGTTTAATTAAAAGCTAAATAATTTAAACAATTATTGCTGTAAAATATAGGAGAACTCAATATGGAACTAAATAATATCAAGGTAATATGCTAAATAACAAAACTTTACAGAAAAAAAAATTTACCTAAACAATTATTAATTTTTTATTAAATTATATTTTGTCTAACTTTTAGTAAATATATTTGAACAGTATTATTATTAATTAATCATTAAACAAAAAAATTATGAGAATTTTATCTAAATTAAAGATTGCGTTTGCAATTATTGCCTTCACATCTTTCGCTATTTCTTGTGATAATGAAGAGAGTATAGCTGTGGCAGACACCACAATTCCTAGTATCGCACAAACTGATCCCAATTTATCGATTCTTGTGCAAGCATTGGTTAAAACGGACTTAGCTCGTACTCTTATGGGTCCAGGTCCTTTTACTGTATTTGCTCCAACAAACAAAGCTTTCGAAGATTTTTTAAAAACCACTCCTTATAAAACATTAAACGATGTTCCAAATGCGGTTTTATCACAAATTTTGTTAAACCACGTAGTTAGTGGAAATGTCAAATCTACAAATTTAAGTACAGGCTATGTGAAAACTTTAGCTAAAAGTGCTACTTCGGGAACTAATACTATGAGTATGTATGTTGATCTTACCTCTGGAGTAAAATTAAATGGAGTTGCAAAAGTAATTACTGCAGATGTGATGGCTTCCAACGGTGTTATTCACGTAGTTGATGCCGTAATCAATTTACCTACAATCGTAACACACGCTACAGCAAATGCAAACTTTACATCCCTAGTAGGAGCATTAACTAGTCCAGGACAGCCAAATTTTGTTAGCATATTATCAGGAACAGGTCCATTTACCGTTTTTGCCCCAACAAATGCTGCATTTACTGCATTAAATACAGAATTAGCTCCAGGTGGAATTGCAGGAGTTTCTGCTTCTAACTTAACCAAAGTATTGCAATATCACGTAGCTAATGGAAATGTCTTGGCAGCAACCTTAGTAGAAGGTCAGAAAGTTGCAACACTACAAACCCCACAAACATTTGAGATACAACTGGCAGGTGGTGCGAAAATTAAAGATAATGCGAATAGAATTACAAATATCGTTGCAACAGATGTGCAGTGTTCAAATGGAGTAAT
>CALPPA020000005.1 GCA_943325355.2 Klebsiella pneumoniae
TACTAGGTGCTTTCCCGAGAAAAGTATTGTTTTTTCCGGACAACATTCCAAATCAAGTGATTGCTTATATCGAATATCCGCAAGGGACTACGATTGAAAAAACCAATAAAGCGACTTTGTTTGTCGAAAATCAAATCATTGGAATTTTACAAAAATATGTAGTTCCAAAAACCGATAAAAACTTCCTTGCTGAATCTATTATTTCTCAAGTGGGAATTGGTGCCGGAAATCCAAATGTCGATGCAGGTTCTGCTTCAGAAACACCATTCAAGGGAAAAGTAACGGTAAGTTTTTCTGAATTCAAATTCCGTAAAGGCATTAACACTTCTGATATATTAGATGAAATTCGTTCTAAAGTAAAAGCCATTGCTGGAGCCACAATTACTGTGGAGAAAGATGCCAATGGGCCACCAGCGGGGTATCCAATTAGTATCGAATTGAAAGGAACTGATTATGACTTGATGTTGAAAGAAGCCGATAAAATGATTGCTTTTGTCAATTCAAAAAACATTCTCGGAATCGAAAAACTGAGTGTTGACATCAACAAAGACAGTCCAGAACTCGAAGTAAAAGTAGATCGTGTAAATGCTGGAAGTATGGGTGTTTCTACAGGACAATTGGGCTTTGCCTTACGACGTTCGGTTTACGGTCAAGAAATCTCAACGTATAAAGAAGGTGATGACGATTACAATATTGTAATGCGTATGCAAGACGATCAACGCAAGAATGAAAACATTCTTTTCAATCAATCATTGACGTTTAGAAACCAGAATAATGCACAAATTGTACAAATACCTATTTCTGCTATTTCTCAAAACGAAAAAACAACTACTTACAACCAAATAAAAAGAAAGAACCACAAACGAATAATGACCATTTATTCGAATGTATTGACAGGTTTTAACGGTGATGAAATTACCAAACAAATCCAAACGGAATTAAAAAATTATGAGTTGCCAAAAGACGTGAGCTATTCCTTCTCTGGAGTACAGGAAGAACAAGGCAAAAACCAAAGTTTCTTACTGTATGCGCTTTTCTTAGCATTAGCAGGAATTACCTTAATTATTGTTTTGCAATTTAATTCGATATCAAAAACCGTGGTTATTTTATTCACAGTAATCCTAAGTTTCAGTGGTGTTTTCTATGGTTATGTAATTGCAAATATGGATTTCGTAATCCTGATGACGATGATGGGAATCATCTCGCTGGCGGGTATTGTGGTGAAAAACGGAATTGTTTTAATGGATTTTTTCGTCTTGTTATTAGACAAGAAAGTAACTGAAAAACAGCTAAAAAGTCACGACGATTTAACCTTAGACGAAATCAAGGAAGTAATTATCGAATCAGGGAAATCGCGTTTGCGCCCCGTTTTATTGACTGCTCTTACTGCAGTTTTAGGATTGATTCCTTTGGCAATTGGATTGAACTTTGACTTCTTTACCTTAATCACTGATATGAATCCTCACTTCTTTTTGGGTGGAGACAACGTGATTTTCTGGGGACCATTAGCTTGGACAATTATCTTCGGATTAACGTATGCCACGGTCTTGACCTTGGTAATGGTTCCGGTAATGTTCTATTTAGTGAAAAGAACCAAATACTGGTTACGAGACAGAAGATTAGCTCGTGTTACAGAATAATATTTTTTTTTAAACTTTATATTAAAACCACTTAGAATTTGATTTTAGGTGGTTTTAAAATTTCTTAGGAAGAATTAATTATCTTAGCATTAGATTGAAGCCTATCTCATTAACCATAACTTTTGTGCAAATCGAGTCTAGAAAAATCAGTTCTTATCAATAAAAATTTAAAACAAATTAGATTATGAAAGTAAATGCTTTTGCGGCTTTTGAGCCAAAAGGAAAATTAGAATCTTATTCTTATGAATTAGGTGAAATGGGTTCTGAAGAAGTCGATATTAAAGTAGCGTATTGTGGGATTTGTCATTCTGATTTAAGTATGATAAACAATGATTGGGGAATGACGCAATATCCTATCGTTCCCGGTCACGAAATAATTGGCGAAGTTGTGGCAGCAGGGAATGGAGTGAAAAATATAAAAGTTGGTGATAAGGTTGGATTAGGATGGCTATCAGCTTCTTGTATGAGCTGTCACGAATGTATGAGCGGGTCACATCATCTTTGTGCAAACGCTGAATCTACGATTGTAGGGAGACACGGTGGCTTTGCGGATTATGTTCGCGGACATTGGTCTTGGGCAATTCCGCTTCCAGAGACTATAGATATGAGTAAAGCCGGACCATTATTGTGTGGTGGAATAACTGTTTTTAATCCTATAATTTTAGCAGATGTAAAACCAACAGACACCGTTGGAGTTATTGGCATTGGAGGTTTAGGGCATATGGCTCTTAAGTTTTTAAAGCATTGGGGTTGCGAAGTTATTGCATTCAGTTCGAATCCAAATAAAAAAGAGGAAATTTTAAAAATGGGAGCAACACAAGTAATCGATTCAACATCGCCTGAAGAATTAGAAAGCATAAAAGGAAAATTAAACTTCATTTTAAACACCACCAATGTTGCCTTAAATTGGGATTCCTATCTATCGTCTTTGGCGCCCAAAGGAAAATTACACACCGTAGGTGCTGTACTTGAACCTATGGCAATTCCAGCATTTAGTTTAATTATGGGCGAAAAATCAGTGGGCGGAAGCCCTTTAGGAAGTCCGGCATTAACAAAAACGATGCTTGATTTTTGTGTAAGACACAATATTTACCCTACCGTTGAGGAATTTCCTATGGCAAAAGCAAATGAGGCCATAAAACATCTTGAGGAAGGCAAAGCCCGTTTTAGAATCGTTTTGAAAAATTAATGTTTTTGACATAAATTTATAAATCAAAATCGGCTGTTACAAAAATTTGTAACAGCCGATTTTTTTATAGACGCTAAAAGTATCGATTTAATACACAGAAAGAGTTGTTTATTTTCTAAATCATTTCTCAAATTTCTGTTAACAAGAGCGTCTTTATATAGTATAAATTTAGAGAAAAAGATTTTTCTAAAAAAATATTTAACCAAAAACTTGACTGAATTTTGTAAAAATCAAATCATTTTATCTTTTTGCCAATACTAGTCTTACAATTAATTCAATAACGTATCCAGAGTTTTTTGCAAGTCAGGAGAAGAAGGTCTTGGCGCGTCTGCTTTGACTATTTTCCCGCTAGGGTCAATCAAAATAAATCTAGGAATACCTGTTACTCCATAAGCCTTTATAAAATCTGAATTCCAATCTTTGTCAGCAAAAAGCTGAACACCGCCTAATTGTTTTTCGGCCACAAAACTTTTCCACTTCTCGTGATCTTTTGCTACATCGATCGAAATGCTCACAAATTCAATATTTTTTCCGTGATACTTTTCTTCCACTTTTTTCAATGAAGGAATTTCGGCACGACAAGGGCCGCACCAAGTTGCCCAAACATCAACATAAACATACCTCCCTTTGAAATCCTCAAGTTTCGTTTTTCCTCCTTTATGGTTTTCATAATCGAAACTTGGTGAAGCTGAACCGTTTAATTTGTTTGCCTCCAGGACTTGATCATAGTACTTACTCAACCCAGCTAAAGACTTTTCCTCGTTTTTCTTTTGTAATGTTACAAAATTAGGGTCTAATTTTTTTGAATCCAATTTCAAAATCGCTGTATTTTTTTTCTCAACAATTCGTTTGTCAAATTCCTCTTTATTTAAGGCCAAAAGCGAATTATAATCGTATTTAGATTCCGAAACCGTATTTTGAGCTAAAAAATTATTTTCATTCGATCCTATTCCAGAATAAACTATCGATTCATCAAAGTTTTTCGCATCCATTTTAAGTTTTAAATTATAACTGTTTTTAAGATACATTTGAGTATATTCTTTTCCATCAAATAACATATAAATCCCTTCTTCAACTGCAAACGAATCCTTAAAAACCCCTTGTTTATTAATCCCTATCTTTCTTACCTCCTTACCGTTATTTCTGTTAAGAATCTTAATGGTGTCTCCATTTCTATTCACAATTTCTGCCTGAAAAATAAGATTAGGTTTCTTTTGAGCATTTATACTCAAAACACCTATAAAAACCATCACAATTAAGAATACTTTCTTCATAATACTTGAATTTTAATTTTAGTTGTCCAAATCTAATTTAATTTCTTGAAGCATAATAAAGATTAACAATAATTTACCGTATTATTTACAACTATGTTTCGTTATTTTAGGGATAAAGTTGATTTTTGTTTTTACTTTTGCAGACTAAAATTTAGATGTATGTATAGAAGTCATAACTGTGGTGAATTAAACGCCTCACATATCAATACCGAAGTTACGCTTGCAGGTTGGGTACAAAAATCGCGTGATAAAGGATTTATGAATTGGGTTGACATACGTGACCGTTACGGAGTTACTCAATTGATTTTTGACGAAAGTCGCTCTCAAAAAGAAGTTTTTGAACTGGCAAAAACCTTGGGTCGTGAATTTGTGATTCAAGCCAAAGGAACTGTTATTGAGCGTGAAGCCAAAAATGCAAATATGTCGACTGGAGATATTGAAATCCTGGTTACTGAACTCAAAATATTGAATTCTTCCCTAACACCACCATTTACAATCGAAGATGAAACTGATGGCGGTGAAGACATTCGAATGAAATATCGTTATCTGGACATTCGTAGAAATCCCGTAAAAAACAATTTGGTTTTCCGTCATAAAGTAGCAATGGAAGTGCGAAAATACCTTTCGGACTTGGATTTCTGCGAAGTAGAAACGCCTTATTTAATTAAGTCAACTCCTGAAGGCGCAAGGGATTTTGTGGGTCCTTCCCGAATGAATGAAGGACAATTTTATGCTTTGCCACAATCGCCACAAACTTTTAAACAATTGTTGATGGTAGGCGGAATGGATAAATATTTCCAAATCGTGAAATGTTTCCGCGATGAAGATTTACGTGCCGACCGTCAGCCTGAGTTTACACAAATCGATTGCGAAATGGCTTTTGTAGAGCAAGAAGATATTTTAAATGTTTTCGAAGGATTGACTCGTCATTTATTGAAAGAAATTAAAGGAATTGAAGTAGAAAAATTCCCAAGAATTACCTATGATTACGCAATGAAAACGTATGGTAATGACAAACCTGACATTCGTTTCGGAATGGAATTTGGCGAATTGAATGAATTTGCACAACACAAGGATTTCTCCGTTTTCAATTCGGCTGAATTGGTGGTGGGAATTGCTGTTCCAGGGGCTGGAAATTACACCCGCAAAGAAATCGATGGCTTGATAGACTGGATCAAACGCCCACAAATTGGTGCCAGCGGAATGGTGTATGTAAAATGCAACGAAGACGGAACCTACAAATCATCGGTAGATAAATTCTACGATCAAGATGATTTAGGAAATTGGTCCAAAACTACTGGTGCAAAACCTGGCGATATGATTTTTGTGCTTTCCGGTCTAGCCGATAAAACAAGAACCCAACTTTCTGCCCTTAGAATGGAATTGGCCAATCGTTTGGGATTAAGAAACCCAGCGGAATTTGCACCACTTTGGGTTGTTGACTTTCCGCTATTAGAATTTGAAGAAGAAACGGGTCGTTATCACGCAATGCATCATCCGTTTACTTCTCCAAAACCAGAAGATATGCATTTATTGGAAACCAATCCAAAAGCTGTCCGTGCCAATGCTTACGATATGGTGTTGAACGGAAACGAAATTGGCGGCGGTTCAATCCGTATCCACGATAAAACCACTCAACAATTGATGTTTAAATATCTCGGTTTTACACCGGAACAAGCCGAAGATCAATTTGGTTTCTTGATGAATGCCTTTCAATATGGAGCACCACCACACGGAGGTTTAGCATTTGGATTGGATAGATTGGTTTCCATCCTTGGTGGGCAAGAAACGATACGGGATTTTATAGCTTTTCCAAAGAATAATTCAGGAAGAGATGTAATGATTGATGCTCCTTCAGTCATTGATGAAATACAATTGAATGAATTACATATAAAATTAGATTTAGCGTAGTTCATCGATAAAATTTGCTGGAAAACGTTGTAAATCAAATATTTTAATAAAATTTATACATTATTATATTTCGTATTATATTAAATATTACATTTGCCACATTATAAATTATTATTACTATTACAATGCGTACAGGTACAGTTAAATTTTTCAATGAATCAAAAGGTTACGGATTCATTACAGACGAAGAAACAGGAAAAGACATTTTTGTTCATGCATCAGGAATCAACGCGGAAGAACTTCGTGAAGGTGACAGAGTTAGCTATGAAGAAGAAGAAGGAAGAAAAGGAAAAGTTGCTGCGAAAGTAGCAGTTATCTAAGCATAAAAATTTATTTTTTTGCCTACGAATGTTTAGAGCGTCCCGATAAATCGGGACGCTTTTTTGTTTAAATGCAAACACAATGTAGTCAAACCCGAATAAACAATTTATAATTATTAGTTAATTGTGGTTTTTAATAAACTAATTTCTGTTTTTAACTTGTGTTTTTGAGACTTGAAACCTATCTTTGCTGCCATATTTAGACTAAACCAATATTCATTATGCAATCAAGTCAATTAGATTATTTTCCAATACTAATGCAAGCGCTTTTAGCTATTGGATTTGTTGCTGGAACAATAGCAATTTCAGGCAAATTAGGCCCTAAAAGATCTTCCAAAGTTAAAGACGCAAATTTCGAATGTGGTATCGAATCTTTAGGAAATGCCCGTATCCCCTTCTCTGTAAAATATTTTCTTGTTGCCATTCTTTTCGTATTATTTGATGTAGAGGTGATATTTCTTTATCCTTGGGCAATTAATTTCAAAGAACTAGGAATGGAAGGAATGATAAAAATGGTGATTTTTATGTTTTTGTTGTTGGTAGGGTTTTTCTATATCATCAAAAAGAAAGCATTGGAATGGGAATAAAAATTTATTATAAATGTTGAATTTTAAATTTTAAATGGTTTCCAACATCAATATATAATTCAAAATTTATAATTCAAAACATTAAAAAATGAGTGATTCAAAAATAAAAATGGTTGACCCACCTGAAGGCGTTTCTGGCGAAGGCTTTTTTGCCACATCTCTTAATGATGTTGTAGGATTGGCTCGAGCTAATTCACTTTGGCCTTTGCCTTTTGCAACCTCTTGTTGTGGAATTGAATTTATGGCAACTATGGCTTCGCATTATGATTTGGCACGTTTTGGCTCTGAGCGGGTAAGTTTTTCTCCACGTCAAGCCGATATGTTGCTGGTAATGGGAACCATTTCCAAAAAAATGGGACCAATCTTGCGTCAAGTCTACGAACAAATGGCAGAACCTCGTTGGGTAATCGCCGTTGGAGCTTGTGCTTCATCCGGGGGAGTTTTCGACACTTATTCTGTTCTACAAGGAATTGACAAAGTAATTCCTGTTGACGTTTATGTTCCAGGATGTCCGCCAAGACCAGAACAAATTGTAGACGGAGTAATGCGTTTGCAAGAATTAGTAAGAAGTGAATCAGTAAGAAGAAGAAGTTCTCCAGAATATCAAGAATTATTGGCATCTTATAATATCAAATAAGGAAATGACTATAGAAACATCACAAATTCAAGATACATTATTGGAAACATTTGGTGAAAGTGTTTTCCATTTCAATCAAGAAAAAGACCTATTTTCATTTGAAGTAGCAGCCGACAAAATCACCGCTGTTATCCTTTTTTTAAAAAACGATCCTACATTGCGTTTTCATTTCTTGACTGATTTATGCGGTGTTCATTATCCAGATAATGTAATCGAAAGACAATTTGCCGTTGTTTATCATATGCACAATTGGTATGAAAACAAACGAATAAAAATCAAGGCTTTCATCAGCGGAGATGTCCCAGAAATAAAAACTTTGAGTACTATTTTTCCTAGTGCTAATTGGATGGAAAGAGAAACTTGGGATTTTTACGGCATCAATTTTATTGGTCATCCGCAGTTGAAACGTATTTTGAATATGGATGAAATGGTTTCGCATCCAATGCGAAAAGAATTCCCAATGGAAGATGGAGGAAGAACAGACAAAGACGATAGATTTTTTGGAAGAACACAATCAAACAGATAAAAATAAATAATTCAACATTATAAATGTCAGAACTATTATTATCCCCAGAGCATCGATATGCTAAAAGAATAAATGAGAGCCTAAACGAAGACGGAAGCGAGCTTTCGATGCTGAATTTAGGACCAACGCATCCCGCTACTCACGGTATTTTCCAAAATATCTTGTTGATGGATGGTGAAAAAATCATCGAAGCCGAACCAACTATTGGTTACATCCATAGAGCTTTTGAGAAAATTGCCGAAAATCGTCCTTTTTACCAAATCACTCCTCTTACTGACCGAATGAATTATTGCTCATCACCTATAAACAATATGGGATGGTGGATGACAATGGAAAAACTATTGGATATCGAAGTTCCAAAAAGAGCCCAATATTTAAGGGTAATCGTGATGGAATTAGCCAGAATCACAGATCATATTATCTGTAATTCGATTCTTGGAGTTGATACTGGAGCCTATACCGGTTTCTTGTATGTTTTTCAATTTAGAGAAAAAGTTTACGAAATCTACGAAGAAATTTGTGGGGCTCGTTTAACAACCAATATGGGAAGAATGGGTGGTTTCGAAAGAGATTGGTCGCCAGAAGCCTTCCGCAAATTAGATGTGTTTTTGAAAGATTTTCCAGTTGCCTGGAAAGAATTTGAAAATCTTTTCGAAAGAAACAGAATTTTTATTGACCGAACCGTAAACGTTGGTCCAATTACTGCCGAAATGGCAATGGCTTATGGATTTACAGGTCCAAATCTACGTGCTGCGGGAGTTGATTATGACGTTCGAGTAGCACATCCTTATTCTTCTTATGAAGATTTCGACTTTATTGTTCCTGTTGGAAAATCCGGTGATACTTACGACCGTTTTTGTGTTCGTAATGCCGAAGTTTGGGAAAGTTTGAGCATCATTCGTCAAGCATTGGAAAAAATGCCAGAAGGAAATGATTTCCACGCTGATGTTCCAGAATATTATTTACCTCCAAAAGAAGATGTGTATCACGATATGGAATCTTTGATATACCATTTCAAAATAGTTATGGGTGAAATTCCTGTTCCAGTGGCCGAAATCTATCACGCCGTAGAAGGCGGAAACGGAGAATTAGGATTTTATTTGGTAACCGACGGAAGCCGAACTCCATATAGATTACATTTTCGTAGACCTTGTTTTATTTATTACCAAGCTTATCCCGAAATGATAAAAGGTGCAATGCTTTCGGATGCGATTGTTATTTTGTCAAGTTTAAACGTTATTGCGGGAGAATTAGACGCATAAAATTAATTAAAAATTGAGAATTAAAATTTAAAGGTTTTAATTCCTTGAAGATAAATCTTTGTGAACTTTGTGCCTTCTTAGTGCGCTTTGTGGTTAAAAGAAATAAAAATGGAAAAAACAGATTACAAACAAGAAATAAACATTACTGAAGCCTTGATGGCTCGCATCAATGAATTAATCAGTCATTATCCATCAGACAAAATAAAATCGGCATTGCTGCCTGTTTTACACGAAGTTCAAGATGCGCACGACAACTGGTTGAGTATTGAATTGCAAGATAAAGTAGCCGAAATTCTTACCATAAAACCTATCGAAGTTTATGAAGTTGTTTCGTTTTATACGATGTATAACAGACGCCCTATTGGCAAATATATGTTTGAATTTTGCCAAACCTCCCCATGTTGCTTAAACGGCGTTGAAGATTTAATGGACTATACCTGCGAAAAATTAGGTGTGGGAATTGGAGAAACTACTCCAGATGGACTATTTGAAGTAAGAGGTGTTGAATGTTTAGGTGCTTGTGGATATGCACCAATGATGCAACTGGGTGATTTTTACAAAGAACATCTTACCAAAGAAAAAGTAGATCAGATCATTGCTGATTGTAGAGATAATAAAATTACGTTACACGATAAATAATATGTCACAAAAAATATTATTAGACAAAGTAAATATTCCGGGAATCAAAACCTACGAAGTCTATCGCCAAAATGGTGGTTATGCTTCTGTGGAAAAAGCCTTAAAAACACTAACGCCTGACGAAGTGGTTGAAGAAGTGAAAACTTCAGGATTGCGTGGTCGAGGTGGAGCAGGCTTTCCAGCAGGAATGAAATGGAGTTTTATTGACAAAAAATCAGGAAAACCTCGACATTTAGTTTGCAACGCAGACGAATCGGAGCCAGGAACTTTCAAAGACCGTTATTTGATGGAATTTATTCCTCATCTATTAATCGAGGGAATGATTACTTCGAGTTATGCTTTGGGAGCCAACCTATCTTACATTTATATTCGTGGAGAATACATGTGGATTTATAAAATTTTAGAACGTGCCATCGCCGAAGCAAAAGCTTCAGGCTGGTTAGGAAAAAATATTTTAGGAACCGGATACGATTTAGAGGTATATGTTCAAATCGGTGCCGGAGCTTACATTTGTGGAGAAGAAACAGCATTAATAGAATCCTTAGAAGGCAAAAGAGGAAATCCTCGTATCAAGCCACCATTTCCGGCAGTTTCGGGACTTTGGGCAAATCCAACAGTGGTAAACAATGTTGAAACTATTGCAGCTGTGCCTTGGATTGTAAATAATTCTGGTGCTGATTATGCTAAAATTGGTATCGGTCGTTCTACTGGAACTAAATTAATTTCAGCTTCAGGGCACATCAAAAACCCCGGAGTTTATGAAATTGAAATGGGATTGAGCGTTTATGAATTTATGAATTCTGAAGAATATCTTGGAGGAATGAGTTCTGACCGACCTCTGAAAGCATTTGTTCCTGGCGGATCGTCTGTTCCTGTTTTACCAGCACATTTAATATATAAAACAGCTAATAACGAAGACCGCTTAATGACTTACGAAAGTTTGAGCGACGGTGGTTTTGTATCAGGTTCAATGTTAGGTTCAGGAGGATTTATTGTTTACAATGACACTTCTTGTATCGTTAGAAATACTTGGAATTTCTCTCGTTTTTACCACCATGAAAGTTGTGGGCAATGTTCGCCTTGCCGCGAAGGAACGGGCTGGATGGAAAAAGTATTGCACAGAATTGAAAACGGTCACGGTCGTGAAGAAGATATTGATTTGCTTTTGAACATTCAAAGTAAAATTGAAGGAAACACGATTTGTCCTTTGGGTGATGCAGCAGCTTGGCCAGTGGCAGCAGCGATTCGTCACTTTAGAGAAGAATTTGAATACCATATTCGTTTTCCAGAAAAAATAAAAAATAGAGACCATTATGTTGCGGAGCCTTTTGAAAGTGTAAAGCATTTAGTTTCTAAGTTAGCAGTATAATTTAAAAGTCAGAAGTTAGAAGTGAAAAACACTTAAACTTTTAAACAAGATAAGAAATGAAAGTAACCATAGACGGTCAAGCGATAGAAGTAGCCCCAGGAACCACCATCCTGCAAGCAGCCAGAATGATTGGTGGAGAAGTAGTTCCTCCAGCTATGTGCTATTATTCTAAACTAAAAGGAAGCGGCGGAAAATGCCGTTGTTGTTTAGTTGAAGTTGCCAAAGGAAGTGAAGCCGACCCAAGACCAATGCCAAAATTAATGGCTTCTTGCGTAACCGGTTGTCAAGAAGGGATGGAAGTGAACAGCAAATCTTCAGCAAGAGTGCAAGAAGCAAGAAAATCAGTGACTGAATTCTTGTTGATTAATCACCCTTTGGATTGTCCAGTTTGTGACCAAGCTGGAGAATGTGATTTGCAGAATTTAAGTTTCGAACACGGAAAATCTGAAAGTCGTTTTATAGAAGAAAAAAGAACTTTCGAACCAGAAGATATAGGCCCGAATATTCAACTGCATATGAATCGTTGCATTTTGTGTTATCGATGTGTTATGGTTGCCGACCAATTGACAGATGACCGAGTGCACGGTGTGATGGATAGAGGCGATCATTCGAATATTTCGACTTGTATTTCAAAAGCTATCGATAATGAATTTTCAGGAAATATGATTGATGTGTGCCCAGTTGGTGCATTGACAGACAAAACTTTTAGATTCAAATCGAGAGTTTGGTTCAACAAGCCTTATGATGCTCACAGAGACTGTCCTACTTGTTCTGGAAAAACTACAGTTTGGATGTTTGGAGACGAAATTCAACGAGTTACAGGAAGAAAAGATGAGTACCACGAAGTAGACGAATTCATTTGCAACAGTTGTCGATTTGACCATAAAGATGTGAATGATTGGATTATTGAAGGACCAAGAGAATTTGAAAAAGATTCGGTTATCAATCAAAACAAATACTTTGGAAAATTAGAAAAAGTACAAATCAATACTGAAGAAACTATACTTTTAGGAAGAGAAGAAGACAGAAAAAAAATAAGTATGGCCGAAATTGATTACAATGAAAAAATAGATGGTAACCCAGTAAATTCTTCAAAAAATGGATAGTGCATTTATTATAGAAAAAAGTGTTGTAATCTTAGTGGTTTTTGCCGTAACGATGCTTATGGCAATGTATTCTACTTGGGCCGAAAGGAAAGTAGCAGCTTTTCTTCAGGACAGAGTTGGCCCGAATCGCGCGGGTTGGGGAGGATTATTTCAACCGCTCGCTGATGGTTTGAAACTGTTTTCGAAAGAAGAATTTACACCCAATACACCCAACAGATTTTTATTTGTTGTAGGGCCTGGAATTGCTATGTCTACTGCTTTGATGACTAGTGCTGTTATACCTTGGGGCGATCGTTTTCATCTTTTTGGAAGAGATATTTTATTACAAGCTACTGATTTAAATGTAGGAATACTCTATTTTATAGGAGTTGTTTCGTTAGGCGTTTACGGAATTATGATTGGTGGATGGGCTTCGAACAATAAATTTTCCTTGATTGGAGCAGTTCGAGCTGCCTCGCAAATGGTTTCTTATGAAGTTGCGATGGGATTGTCAATTATTGCTTTGTTGATGATGACGGGAACTTTGAGTTTAAGAGAAATATCCGAGCAACAATCCGGAATGAATTGGAATGTTTTTTATCAACCTCTTTCTTTTATTATATTTTTGATTTGTGCATTTGCAGAAACCAACAGAACACCGTTTGATTTACCGGAATGTGAAACTGAATTAATTGGTGGTTATCATACCGAATATTCTTCGATGAAAATGGGTTTTTATTTATTTGCTGAATATGCAAATATGTTTATTTCATCAACACTATTGGCTGTTTTATTCTTCGGTGGGTATAATTATCCTGGAATGAGTTGGGCGGTAGAAAATTGGGGAGTGAACATTGCTAATGTCATTGGAATGCTAGCTTTATTTATAAAATTATGTGGATTTATATTCTTTTATATGTGGGTTCGCTGGACTATTCCAAGATTTAGATACGATCAATTAATGCATTTGGGATGGAGAATATTGATTCCATTATCTATCATTAATATTATGATTACTGGAATTGTACTTTTAAGAGTAGAAATAATGGCTTATTTAGGGTTTTAATTAAAAGAATAAATGCCCTAGCCCTGATAGAATCGGTATCCTTTTGTTCTGGGGTTCAGAACAAAAGATAAAGTGAATAGCAGGACAAAGCTTCAAAAAAAAATAGAAAATGTCAATACAAGAAATATCACTTTCTGGAAGAAAAAAAGTAGTCTCTAACAAAGAGATGACTTTTTTTGAACGAATGTATCTTTTAGCCATATTTAAAGGGTTAGCGATTACTATAAAGCACTTTTTTAGAAAAAAAGCTACCATTCAATATCCTGAACAGGTACGTGAAATGAGTCCTGTTTATCGTGGTCAGCATATGTTGAAACGAGATGAGCTAGGTCGTGAAAACTGTACCGCCTGTGGTTTGTGTGCATTATCTTGCCCAGCTGAAGCCATCACGATGAAAGCAGAAGAACGTAAGCCTGACGAGAAACATCTATACCGCGAAGAAAAATATGCCTCGATTTATGAAATCAATATGTTGCGATGCATCTTTTGTGGATTATGTGAAGAAGCTTGTCCGAAAGATGCTATTTATTTGACAATTTCTAAAGAATTAGTCCCTGCAAGTTACACTAGGGAAGATTTCATTTTTGGAAAAGATAGATTAGTAATGCCACTGGATATAGCCATTCAAAATGCTCAACTTAAAAACGCTACCTAAATGATACAGATTCCTGATATAGCGAATGCATCTCTAATACAAATTATATTTTGTGTGCTAGCCTTTATTACATTAGCCACTGCATTTTTAACAATTTACAGCAAAAATCCAATACACAGTGCTATTTATTTAGTGATTTTTTTCTTCTCGATTGCTGGACATTATTTGTTGTTGAATGCTCAATTCTTAGCCATAGTCCACGTAATTGTATATTCTGGAGCTATTATGATTTTGTTTTTATTTACTGTAATGTTGATGAATTTAAACAAAGAAAACGAAGTGTATAAACCCAGAGTAACTCGATTAGGAGCAATTGTTTTGTTCTGCTCTATGTGTTTGGTTTTAATCGCTATTTTTATGAATTCGAAACCAATAGTAGGCGAATATATTACTACTGGAGAAGATTACCAATCTATAAAAGTATTAGGTAAAGTACTTTTAAACGAATATATGGTGCCTTTTGAATTTGCTTCTGTATTGCTTTTAGTAGCAATGATTGGATCGGTTTTATTGTCTAAAAAAGAAAAATTAGAGAAATAATATGGTTAATATTTTAAATCAAGTGGGTATTGAAAATTACATTTTCCTGAGCGTTATACTTTTTTGTATTGGCGTTTTTGGAGTATTGTACAGACGAAATGCAATCATCGTATTCATGTCAATAGAAATAATGTTGAACGCAGTCAACCTATTGTTTGTAGCGTTTTCTACGTATCATCAAGACGCACAAGGACAAGTTTTTGTATTTTTCTCAATGGCTGTTGCAGCTGCCGAAGTTGCCGTTGGATTAGCAATTTTAGTTTCGATATTTAGAAATATGCATACGATTGATGTTGGGAATTTAAAAAATTTAAAAGGATAGTCTTCAATGGATACAAGTTTAGTTTTAGTTTTATTACTTTCTCCTTTTCTAGGATTTTTATTTAATGTTTTTCTAGGTAAAAAAGCAGGTAAAAACATCGCAGGGATTGTGGGAACGCTTTCTGTTGCAGTTTCTTTTGCGGTAACATTATATTTATTTGGTTACAACCAAGTGAATCCAGAACCAGTTGTCATCAACTTATTTGATTGGATTTCGATAGAAAGATTTAATGTAAATTTTGGTTTTCTTATAGACCAATTGTCCATAATTTGGTTGCTGTTTGTAACTGGGATTGGTTCGTTGATTCATTTGTATTCCATAAGTTATATGCACGATGATGAAAAAATGCATTCGTTTTTCGCTTATTTGAATCTGTTTATTTTCTTTATGATTACGCTTGTCATTGGAAGCAATTTACTTGTGATGTTCATTGGTTGGGAAGGTGTTGGGCTTTGCTCCTATTTATTAATTGGTTTTTGGTATAAAAATCAAGATTTTAATGATGCTGCAAAAAAAGCTTTCATTATGAATAGGATTGGTGATTTAGGTTTTTTAATAGGAATATTTATTGTTGGCTCACTATTCAACACTTTGGATTTTACTTCTCTAAGAAACATAATTACTACCGCAAGTGATATCAATGATTTATGGATTGCAATCGCTGCCTTGGCTTTGTTCATTGGAGCATCAGGAAAATCAGCGCAAATTCCGTTATACACTTGGTTACCAGACGCAATGGCTGGACCTACGCCAGTTTCGGCATTGATACACGCTGCAACAATGGTTACCGCTGGTATTTTTATGATTACAAGATTGAACTTCTTGTTTGATTACGTTCCTAGTGTTCAAAATATTATTGCCATTATCGGTGCAATAACAGCTTTAGTTGCTGCAACGATTGCCTTGGTACAAAATGACATCAAAAAAGTATTGGCCTATTCTACCGTTTCGCAACTGGGGTTAATGTTCTTAGCTCTAGGATTGGGAGCTTATGAAATAGCCGTTTTTCACGTTATTACACACGCTTTCTTTAAAGCATGTTTGTTCTTGGGTTCAGGTTCGGTGATTCACGGATTGCACGGGGAACAAGATATGCGAAAAATGGGTGGTTTGAAAAAAGCAATGCCTATCACTTTTATAACGATGTTGATTGCTGCTTTGGCAATTTCCGGAATATTCCCATTGGCAGGATTTTGGTCGAAAGACGAAATCTTGATGACTGCTTTTCACGAAAACAAAGCCTTATGGGTGATTGGTTCAATTGCTTCTATAATGACCGCGTTTTATATGTTTAGATTGATTTATTTGACCTTTTTCAACTCGTTTAGAGGAACTGAAGAGCAAAAACATCATTTACACGAAAGCCCAAGTTTGATAACTTTACCTTTAATCATATTGGCCATCTTGTCTTTCTTTGGTGGAATTATCAGCTTGCCGGGACACAGTTGGTTGAATGAATATTTATCTCCGTTATTTTCGAAAGTGGCTCACGAAGAGCACACCTTTGGAACTACCGAATATATGTTGATGGCTGTTGCCACAATTGGCGCATTAATAGGAATTGGAATAGCTTACAAAAAATACTTGAAAGACAATACTATTCCTAGTGAAGATGCTGAAATCAGCGGTGTTTCGAAAGTATTATACAACAAATATTATGTTGACGAAGCCTACGATGCTCTTTTCGTAAAACCAACAAATGTATTGTCTAGTTTCTTTAGAGATTCTGTCGAAACCACTTTATCCACAATAGTTTTTGGATTAGGAAAAGTAACGAATGAAATAGCTTTGCAGGGGAAAAGAATTCACAACGGAAGCGTTGGGTTGTACCTTTTTGCTTTTGTCATTGGCGTTGTTGCAATAATAACTTATTTATTTTTATAATAATTTTTACATAATGGATGTAACTACACTATTAATTATTCTTCTTGTTGGCGCATTTGTTACTTATTTTTCGGGCGATAAATGGGCTCCAAAAGTGGCTCTTCTTTTTGGCTTGACCGCTTTTGCCAGTTCAATTTGCTTACTGAGCCAATACAATTTAGGGTACGAAATAAACTACGCAAAACTCTGGATAGCAAAACCAAATGTTTATTTTGCTCTACAAGCTGATGGATTGGCCTTGGCGATGCTTTTGCTGACTACCGCATTGACTCCAATAATAATTTATTCTTCTTTTGAAAACACGTATAAAAATCCGAAAGCTTTTTACGCATTAATATTATTTATGTCGTTTGCGATGGCGGGAACTTTCCTTGCCTCTGACGGACTTTTATATTACATTTTCTGGGAATTATCTTTGATTCCTATTTACTTTATCGCTCTGATTTGGGGTAATGGCGATACCGAAGAGCGTAAAAAAGCAGTGGTAAAATTCTTTATTTATACACTGGCTGGATCATTATTTATGCTGGTTGCTTTTATTTATTTGTACCAAAAAGCAGGAAGCTTTTTAATCAGCGATTTGACACAACTTAAATTATCTTCATCAGAACAATTATGGATATTCCTGGCATTCTTTTTAGCGTATGCTATCAAGATTCCGTTGATTCCTTTTCA
Organism: Klebsiella pneumoniae; assembly: GCA_943325355.2. GTDB lineage: Bacteria > Bacteroidota > Bacteroidia > Flavobacteriales > Flavobacteriaceae > Flavobacterium. The sequence goes on from CALPPA020000005.1 coordinate 17,582, forward strand.
TACTTGGCAGGCAGAAGTATACCAAAAAGCTCCAACTGTAGGAACAATGCTTTTATCAGGTATTATGCTAAAAATGGGATTGTACAGCGTTATCCGCTGGCAATTGCCAATTGCGCCATTGGCTGCAAAAGAATA
>CALPPA020000006.1 GCA_943325355.2 Klebsiella pneumoniae
GGAAGTCAAATAGGTTATAATGAATGGGGAGATTCAAAACATTTTACGAATTCAAAAGTTTAAAAAATAAAACATTTCACAATGGAAACGATAAAATCAATAGCAGATTTGAAGAAAATTAGAACTTCAATTCAAGAAGCAAATCAGAAGCAAATCGTCGAAAACGACAATAAAAAATTGATTGAAATTAATGTGGCTATGGCAACCTGTGGCATTGCATCAGGAGCAAAAGCCATAATGGATTTCTTTATTGAAGAATTACCAAAAAGAAATATTGTAGCTAAAGTGAAACAAACGGGATGTATGGGATATTGCTATGCAGAACCCACTTTGGAAATAACCATTCAAGATGAAAAACCAGTGGTTTTTGGTTATGTAGATATTAAAAAAGCGGATGAAATCATAGAAAAATTCATCAAAAAAGGAGAATTGGTCGATGGAATTATCCCTATTAATTATGAATTAGCCAATTAATCAAAAATCATAATACAAACTCAAAATAGTTTCAAAATGAGTAACAGGTACAGGAAAAATTTACTGGTATGCAATGGGAATTCATGCCAGCAAGCGTCAGATTCTGATTTAGTAGCTTTTATCAATTTCAAATTAAAAGAATACAACCTTGAGGACGAAATCAAAGTCGTACAATCGGTTTGCTCCAATAAATGTTCCATTGGTCCAAATATGATTTTGTATCCAGATAATGTGGAATATTCTAAAGTGACCAAATCAGATATTGACGACATCATAATTGAACATTTGTTGAATGACAGAATTGTTAAACGGCTTGTTTTTGATAAAGAAAACGGAATTGGTGTTGCCCCCAAAAAACAATACAGAATTGCACTTCGCAATTGTGGTTTTATTGACCCTGAAGAAATCAATGATTATATTGAAAAAGACGGATACAATGCTTTGGCAAAATGTCTAACGGAATATAGTCCGCAAGAAGTTACTCAAGAAATCATCAAAAGCGGACTCAGAGGACGAGGTGGCGGTGGTTTCCCAACAGGTTTAAAATGGGAAATTACCAGTAAAAGTGTTTCCAACCAAAAATATGTAGTTTGCAATGCTGACGAAGGGGATCCGGGAGCATTTATGGATCGTTCCGTACTTGAAGGCGATCCACATTCTGTCCTTGAAGCAATGGCAATTTGCGGCTATTGCATTGGTGCTAACAAAGGAATAATTTATGTCAGAGCCGAATATCCATTGGCAATTAAAAGATTAAAAATAGCTTTAAACCAAGCCAAAGAATATGGATTATTGGGAAAAAATATTTTTGGAACTGAATTTGAATTTACTATAGACATTAAATATGGTGCGGGAGCATTTGTGTGTGGTGAAGAAACAGCGCTCATCCATTCGATGGAAGGGCTTCGAGGCGAACCTACTTTAAAACCACCCTTCCCTAGTGTTTCTGGCTATTTAAAAAAACCAACCAATGTTAATAATGTAGAAACGTTTGCCAATATTCCCGCCATTATCAACAAAGGAGCGGAGTGGTTTGCCGGTATTGGAACAGAAAAATCCAAAGGAACAAAAGTCTTCGCTTTGGCAGGAAAAATCAATAATGTGGGGCTGATTGAAGTCCCAATGGGAATCACCTTGAGAGAAATAATCTATGATATTGGAGGTGGAATTGTTGACGGAAAAAAATTCAAAGCCGCACAAACTGGTGGTCCATCTGGCGGATGTTTGACTGAAAAACATTTGGATTTGCCAATAGATTTTGATTCACTTACAGCCGTTGGTTCGATGATGGGTTCGGGCGGAATGATAGTGATGGACGAAGACGATTGTATGGTTTCGATGGCACGATTTTATTTGGAATTTATAGTAGAAGAATCTTGTGGCAAATGTGCTCCTTGCCGAATTGGAAATAAACGTTTGCACGAAATGCTAACCAAATTATGTGATGGCAAAGGAACAATGCAAGATTTGGATTTGCTACGCAATTTAAGCGTTGTGGTCAAGGATACTTCTTTGTGCGGATTGGGGCAAACTTCACCAAATCCAATTCTTTCGACAATGACCAATTTCTATGACGAATATTACGATCATGTTGCTGAACATAAATGCCCGAGTGGTCAATGCAAATCCTTTATGCGCTATTATATCAGCGAGGAAAACTGTATTGGCTGTCTGGTTTGTGCCAGAAAATGTCCTGTTGGAGCCATAACTGGTGAAAAAAAGAAAGTACATGTTATCAATCAGGAACTTTGTACCAAATGTGGAATCTGTATGGAAAAATGCAAATTCCATGCTGTTTACTTAAATTAATTCTATAATTAAACTTTTATGGATACCATTAGCATAAAAATCGACAATAAGAATTTTCAGGTTGAAAAAGGCACCACGATATTGGATGCTGCCAAAAGTGTGGGGATTAATATTCCAACCTTGTGTTATATGCACTTACACGATTTAAACACAACACACAATCCCACAGGGTGCCGGATTTGTGTGGTAGAAGTCGTGGGTAGAAAAAATTTAGTTCCTGCTTGTGCAACGGAATGCCAGCCCGGAATGGAAATAAAAAACCAAACCATCAGAGTATTAAACAGTCGAAAAACCATACTCGAACTCATCCTGAGCGATCATCCCACCGATTGCTTGATTTGTGCCAAAAATGGAGATTGCGATCTTCAAAGTATGGCACAGCAAATGGGCATTCGGGAGATTCATTATAAAGGTGAACAATCACATTATATCAAAGACACCTCGCCTGCCATCAAAAGGGATATGGACAAATGCATCGGCTGCCGAAGATGCTTGACTATGTGCAATGAAGTTCAAACTGTTGGCGCATTATCTTCCATCAATAGAGGATTTATGTCGGTGGTTGCTCCAGCTTTTCAAATGAATTTGGAAGATAGCGTTTGCACTTATTGTGGACAATGTGTAGCGGTTTGTCCAACGGCAGCTTTGACCGAAGTCGATCATACTAATTTAGTAATAAGAGCATTGGCAGACCCAACCAAAACCGTTGTTGTGCAAACTGCACCTGCTGTGAGAGTGGCTTTGGGCGAAGAATTTGGATATGAACCAGGCACAATCGTTACTGGAAAAATGACGGCAGCTCTTAAAGATATGGGATTCAACTATGTTTTTGATACCGATTTTGCCGCAGACCTTACCATTATGGAAGAAGCAACGGAACTTCTCGACAGGTTGACAAGGCACATCAATGGGGATACAACAGTGAAATTACCCTTATTGACTTCTTGTTGTCCAGCTTGGGTAAATTTCTTTGAGCATCAGTTTCATGATATGAAAGACATTCCCTCAACCGCTCGTTCCCCACAACAAATGTTTGGCGCGATTGCCAAAACCTATTTTGCCGATAAATTAGGTATCAAACGAGAAAATATGGTGGTGGTTTCGATTATGCCTTGCCTGGCAAAAAAATACGAATGCAGCCGAGATGAGTTTAAAACCAATGGAAATCCCGATGTTGATTATGTTTTATCAACCAGAGAATTAGCCCGATTAATCAAACAAGCCAGCATTGATTTTGATAGTTTAACGCCTGTAGAATTTGACCATCCTATGGGAGAATCGTCAGGTGCTGGAGTAATTTTTGGCACAACTGGAGGTGTAATTGAAGCTGCCGTAAGAACGGCTTATGAAACTTTTACGAAACAAAAACTGCACAAAGTTGATTTCAAACAACTCAGAGGAATGGAATGGATCAGGGAATCTACAATCGATTTTAATGGAACTCCAATAAAGATAGGAATTGCCCACGGTTTGGGTAATGCACGCAAATTGTTACAAGAAATTAGAGATGGAAAATCTCAATATCACGCTATCGAAATTATGGCTTGTCCCGGCGGATGTATTGGTGGCGGAGGTCAGCCCTTGCACCACGGAGATTCCAATATTTTATTGGCGAGACAAAAAGCACTCTATTCTGAAGATAAAGCGAAAGTCATTCGTAAATCTCACGAAAATCCTTCCATTCAAAAGTTATATGCTGAGTTTTTAGAAAGACCAATGAGCGAAAAAGCACATCATTTATTACACACTCATTATTTTGACAGGAGCTCACACGTTGAAATTTCAGAAGATTAACCTATTTTTCAATCAGTAAAAACAGAATAGCAATGATGACAATATGCGAAACTAATGTCGCCAAAATAGAAGAAATTTGCAAAGAATATAATCGCGATAAGGGCGAATTAATCAATGTTTTGCACCAAACACAAAACACTTTTGGCTATTTACCAGAAGAAGTTCAAGAAATTATTGCCCAAAACCTACAAACTTCATTGGCTCATGTGTATGGCGTAGTATCTTTTTACTCCTTTTTCACAATGACTCCAAAGGGGAAACACCCTATAAATATATGTATGGGGACAGCTTGTTACGTAAGAGGAGCAGAAAAAATTGTTCACGAGTTCCATACGTTATTAGACATAAAAGTAGGAGAAACTACCGCAGACGAAAAATTCTCTTTAAGTAGTCTAAGATGTATTGGAGCCTGTGGCTTGGCTCCCGTGGTTTTAATAGGAGATAAAGTGTATGGAAGAGTTACGCTCGATAGTGTAAAAGAAATTTTGGATGAATATAAATAGGTTTACTAGAAAAAAATAACTTTAAAAAATAGTGTCTAAAAAAATCCCGTCTCTTAAAAAAGGAACGGGATTTCATATATAAATTAACGAAATATTACGCTAGCATCGTCACTGGGTTTTCAATATATTGTTTCAAAGTTTGCAAGAACTGCGCTCCAGTTGCCCCGTCGATAGTTCTGTGATCGCAAGCCAAAGATAACATCATCGTATTTCCTACCACGATTTGTCCATTTTTAACTACTGGTTTTTCTACAATCGCTCCTACTGAAAGGATAGCAGAATTTGGTTGGTTAATGATAGAATTGAATTCAGTAATTCCAAACATACCAAGATTAGAAATCGTGAAAGTACTTCCTTCCATTTCGGTAGGCAATAATTTTTTGTTTTTGGCTCTCCCGGCTAAATCTCTAACGCTTGTTCCAATTTGAGATAAACTCATACCATCAGTAAATGGTAATACTGGGACAACCAATCCGTCTTCAACGGCAACGGCAACTCCGATATTCACGTGATAGTTGATGATGATTGATTCAGCAGTCCATTGTGAATTGATTTTTGGGTGTTTTTTCAAAGCCAATGCAGAAGCTTTAATTACCATATCGTTAAAAGATACTTTGGTATCTGGAACGCTGTTAACTATTGCTCTTGATTTCATTGCTTCATCCATTGTTACCTCGATTACCAAGTTGTAATGTGGTGCAGTGAACAAGGATTCTGCCAAGCGTTTTGCAATGATTTTACGCATTTGCGAATTTTTTATTTCTTCAATAGCAATTTGTCCTGCTGGAACATAAGGTTTTGCAACGGTTGTCGGTTGAGAGTTGTCAGTTGTCGGTTGAGCAACTTGACTAGGAACAGTTGCTACTGATGGCGTGAAATTTTCAACATCACTTTTAGTAATACGTCCGTTTTCGCCAGAACCTTTTACTTGAGTTAATTGAATTCCTTTTTCGATGGCAATTTTCTTTGCCAATGGTGAGGCCAAAACTCTTTGTCCGTCAGTTGGTGTTTCTTGAACAATTGGAGCAGCGGTTTGTGCAGCTGGAGTGGCTTTCGCTTCTTCAGATGGAGCGGCTACAGGTGCAATTCCTCCACTAGCAATAATTCCACTAACATCTGTTCCTGCTGGTCCTATTATAGCTAATAAACTATCAATTGGAGCCGATTCTCCGGCTGCAATTCCTATGTATAATAATGTTCCTTCGTTGAAAGATTCGAATTCCATTGTTGCTTTATCGGTTTCGATTTCGGCAAGCATATCACCTTCTGAAACTTTGTCGCCTACTTTTTTCAACCAAGTAGCTACAGTTCCCTCGGTCATTGTGTCACTCAAACGAGGCATTGTCACTACGACAACTCCTGTTGGTAAAGCGGCTGAAGTTGATGCTGCAGGAGTTGCAGTTTCTTGTTTAACTTCAGTTGGTGCTGGAGCTGCTACTGAAGCAGCAGTCGTGCCTCCAGCTATTAAAGCTGAAATATCTTCGCCTTCGTTTCCTATAATGGCTAATAAAGAGTCAATTGGTGCGGTTTCTCCTGCTTGAATTCCAATGTATAAAAGAGTTCCTTCGTTGAAAGATTCAAATTCCATTGTTGCTTTGTCGGTTTCAATTTCAGCCAGCATATCGCCTTCACTGATTTTGTCTCCAACTTTTTTTAACCAAGTTGCCACAGTTCCTTCCGTCATTGTATCGCTCAAACGAGGCATTGTTATAATTGTTGCCATAATTGATTTTATAGTTTATGAGGAATAAATGGGTAGTTTTCTTGTTCGTAAACTACATCATATAATTGTTGTACTTCTGGATATGGAGATTCTTCAGCAAATTTCACACATTCTTCAACTAAGTCTTTTACTTTTTGGTCAATGTCTTCAATTTCTGCTTCGGTAGCGTATTTTTGATCCTTAATTACGTCCAAAACCTGGGTAATCGGATCAATTTTTTTATACTCTTCGACTTCTTCTTTCGAACGATATAATTGAGCATCTGACATTGAGTGTCCTCTATAACGATATGTTTTCATTTCAAGAAAAGTTGGTCCACCACCGCTTCTTGCTCTATCGATTGCTTCGCTCATTGCTTCGGCAACTTTTACGGGATTCATTCCGTCAACAGGACCACAAGGCATTTCGTATCCTAGACCTAGTTTCCAGATATCAGGGTGATTTGCAGTTCTTTCAACTGATGTTCCCATCGCGTAACCGTTATTTTCAACGATAAAAACTACTGGAAGATTCCAGAGCATAGCCATATTAAAAGCTTCGTGTAAAGAACCTTGTCGCGATGCTCCATCACCAAAATAGGTCATAGTTACACCACCGGTTTCAAAATATTTATCGGCAAAAGCCAATCCTGCTCCTAATGGGATTTGTCCTCCCACGATTCCGTGACCACCATAAAAGCCGTGTTCTTTTGAGAAAATGTGCATAGAACCACCCATTCCTTTTGATGTTCCTGTAACTTTTCCCATAAGTTCCGCCATAACTCTTCTAGGATCAACGCCCATTCCGATAGGTTGCACGTGATTCCTGTATGCGGTAATCATTTTGTCTTTTGTCAAGTCCATAGCGTGCAAGGCACCCGCCAAAACGGCTTCTTGACCATTATATAAATGTAGAAATCCTCTAACTTTTTGTTGAATATAAAGTGCTGCTAGTTTGTCTTCAAACTTTCTCCAAAGCAGCATATCTTCATACCATTTTAAATAAACTTCCTTTGTAACTTCTTTCATTTGTTTTTCTTTTGTAATGTGTAGTTAGCCTAAAATTAGTTCAATGGAGCAATATTATGAAGCCCAATTTAATCTCAATTTTATACTTTTTGTTGTATTTTTGATATGGTCCAAAACTAATAAGAGTTTCTTTCCTACGAATTTATTATGCGAAATATCGAAATGCAAAAATAGAACATTTCAAGGAAGTAGTAAAATTAAAAATACACTTTTAGTACTAATTTTGTTCTTTTTATAAAAACTTTTTATCAAACATAAAGGGAAGCAGGTTTTTTAACGATGCAGATTTGTATACAGCTCCCACTTCTCCCATAAAATAAATCTCGATGGGTGATTCTTGTTTAATTTCATATTCGGCTATAGATTGCCTGCAAGAACCGCAAGGAGGAATTGGCGCAGTCGTTGTATTAGTATCTGAAGCTGCGGTAATTGCCATTTTCAAAATTTTCGCATCAGGATAAATTGCGCCAGATTGAAATACAGCAACGCGTTCCGCACATAGTCCAGAAGGATAAGCTGCATTTTCTTGGTTAGAACCTAAAACTATTTTTCCGTTATCTAATAAAAGAGCAGTGCCAACTCTAAACTTAGAGTATGGAGCATAAGCCTTTTTTCTTACCGTAATGGCTTGTTCCATTAGATTTTGAATATCAATAGGCAATTCCTCAATGGAATCAAAAACGGAGAATTGGGTGGTAATGCTGATTTCTTTCATTCTTATTATTGGAAAAAAAATCCAAATTTCTCACGAAGCTTCGGCAGAAATTTGGATTTTAAATATAAGTTAATTGTTTCTAGTATTCATCGTATTGATCACCAAAATTAAATGTAAGCGAGAATCGTAAGGTGTTTTCCAAAGGGTTTTTAACTTGTGAAGTAGAAAACAAATAAGAAACATCAACTTTGACTACATTGTATTTGAATCCTGCCCCAAGAGAGAAATATTGTCTTGCGCCTTTGTCTTGATTTTCGTGAAAATATCCCATTCGCAACGAAAACGAATCTTGGTATAAATATTCGGCACCTGCGGAATAAGTAATTTCTTTTAACTCTTCGCTAAAACCACCTGGAGCATCAGAAAAAGATTGTGTAACTCCTTCAAACCATCCAATGCTTTGATAATTTTGATTGTTCTGTGATCTTTCGGCAGAAGTAATATCTCCATCACCATTCAAATCTGGGTCCTGAGGAGTAGGTACTAGTAGTTTGTTAATCTCTAGATTAAGTGCAACTTTGTTATAATCGTCAAGTATAAAGTCAAAACCACCACCTAGTTTCATATTTGAAGGCAAGAAGTTTGTACTTGACTGAGTGTTATCATAACTCATTTTAGGGCCTAAATTTTGAAGATTAAACCCAGCTCTCCATCTCCCGTTGAAATCGCTAAATGCTACTTCTTCTGATTGAAAGAATCCAGCAACATCAACTGCAAATGAGTTTGCAGCAGAGGCATCGCCTACTTCCGATGCTACTTCTAAATTAGAACTGATAAATCGAGCGCCAACTGCCATCGAAAATTTTTCACTTAATTTTAAGGCATAAGAACCATCAAATGCAAATTCACTTGGTGAAACTGTCCTGGGAATTTCATTTGGATCTCCAGTTTGACGAAGTTCGATTTCGCCTAGTCCAAAAAATCGAAAACTTCCTGCAAAAGCACTTTTTTCATTTATCCGGTTATAATAGTTTATTTGTCCTAAGGATATGTCATTTACCAAGTCTGTAAGATATGGCGTATAACTAATAGAAAAACCTGTTTTGTCTATTGCAAAAGCATATTTTGCAGGATTCCATTGTTGCGAAAAAGCATCAGCTGAACTGGCAACGCCATTGTCTGCCATACCTGCAGATCTAGCATCGGCAGCAACTAATAAAAATGGGACAGCTGTAGTAATAACATTTTCTTGTGCTTTTGCAAATGAAACTAAAAATAGACACACAAAAAGTAAAGATATTTTTTTCATTGGTTTTAAATAATAATTGGACAAATATAGTATTAAATTAAAGTATTACAAGTTTTTCAAATTTTTCAGTTTTCGTATTGGTCAAGTTCGATTTAACGGTAAGTTTATAAACATAAACTCCTTTACCTATTCTATTTCCAAAATCATCTTTTCCGTCCCAAGTAATTTCTTTTGACAGAAACCCTTCGGTAGTTATGATTTGATTCTTTGTCCAAACCACTTTTCCTGTTATAGTCATCACCTGAACCTGAACATCTAAAGGCTCATAAGGTTTGTTGTGCGAAAACCAAAACTCTGTATAACTCACAAATGGGTTGGGATAATTCAAAACATTTGTTAATGTTATAGATTCATTACCGGCTACAATAAATTGAATTTCGGCGGTGATAGGATTGTTGTAAACATCCCAAGCCTTGAAAGTTATTGTGTGCAAACCAACAGCTAAATTTCGAAAAGGAAAACGCAACGTTCCTTTTGTATAATCATCTAGATTTGTTTGATAATAATCGTTTAAAATATAAGGATTATTCACATCGCCATCTAATATTGCTGTCATATCGTGCCCTATTCCGCTGGAGGTATTAATCCCGTTTTCATCTTCAAGGTTTGCCAGTAAGAACGGAGAATCATTTGTTGTGCCGCCTGAAACAAAAGTTTCGTCGTTCATATATAACTTCACTGTTGGACTTATATTGTCTACGATAGCATTTTCATTTATTCCGCCCACTTTTATACTAGTGTCAAAACCGGTTTGATTCTCGAAAAGTTGATTTTTTTTGGAATAAAAACTAATTTTTCCATTGGCTACTGGAATTCTAATATCCCTTGGAACTATAAAGCTGAATTCAAATTGACCGTTTGTGACTGAAGCATTTCCTCTAAAAATGGTTTCGCCAAGCACGTTAAAGGTTATCGGTGGGCTATTTCCATCATTATTCAATGTTGATCTTGTGATGAATTTGTCGAATATGATAGTTGAAAGTTCTCCGTTATAATTTGGTATTGGAATATTGGTTTCGTCTGTAATTTCGCCTGATATTTTCATTTTTGCCAATGATTTGAAATCGTCTATGGTTTGCGTTACAGCAACATCATTTACTTTTGTCAATCTGATTTTTGGTTTGGCAATGGCAAGCATCAAAGCGGGATCACCTATGTAAAAAACGACATTGGTTGAGGAATTTGGATTACTGTTCTTCGAAATCCTTAATGATTCGGCTATTGACGTGTATTGGCTAGAGCCGTATGAAAATAAATTTTTAGCTAAAACATCATTAAAATTTTCAGCGCTAAACTGACCAATTGAACGAATAGTAGAAATCATAGAAATGGCACCGCCTTTTGGGTTCCAATACGTATATTCGCCAGCAGTAGGTCTTGAAGGATTGTCAAACCTTGAAAAATCGCAGGTTATGGTAATAAATAATGGGTATCTGTATTGATTGCTTAAATTTTCTCCGTCTGATTTTTCCCAAATTCGTTCACTCGTCAGGCCGTCTTCTCCACCGTGACCAAGATAATTTAAAACCAACGCACCTTTTTCGAAGGCACTAAACATTTCGGTTCGAGCTTTTGGATATCGAGATCCACCTGCAGAGGCTTGTTGTACATACGAATCTAAAAGTATTTTATTGACATTTAAAAAGGGTTTTTCGAAAGTGATTCTATCTGCCAAAATATTATGCTTTGTTTGTAGACTTGCATCCGATATTTTATCAGCATCATCTGATATCATTATATAATTGTTTCGCCAACTGCCATAGGATTTTATATCGTGGTATTCTAATACTTTATTCACCATTTCAGCTGCTTGTTGGGTATTGTCATGTATCATTCTTCCTATAGCGATGTCGATTCCTCCATAAAAAAACCCTATGTTTCCTTCTCCAGCATCCATTAGTCCAAAGAAATCATCAGATGCGTATGATGACTCACCAGTTGTGTTACTGCTTAATGCATGATAAATAGGAACAATATTAGTGTTGTTTGGGATTCGGTTTTTATAATCATAGGATGCATCGCCAAAAAGATTGACATATTTCACTTTTTTTTCAGGAGCTGAAGCATTGTCATAAATGTATTTGATACAATTCCTTATTGCTGCAATATCTTGTTTTCCTGATGAAAATTCTTGATAAATAGACTCAAGCGTTATTACTTTTACATTTAAATTAGAATAAGAACGATGAAAATTCGCTAATTTTTCTGCCTGAGAAGACAAAAAGGAGGGGGTTATTATCACGTAATCTATATCTTGAAATTGGCCTTGTGCATTTTTAAAAATTGTTCCTTTTAGATTTTGGTTTGCAATTTTAGTTTTGCTGGATTTTAAAGGAGCATAATAATCCAATGGGTCGATAGCTAAATATTTACGAAGCTCGCCTAGATTTGCTTTAAAAGAAAAAGTTGTTTGATTCGCGTTTTCAGCCTTTGTTACATTATATATATCAGTAACATCCCAAATTTGGGAAATTCCAGCAGAATTCGAAAGAGTATAACTCACAATACCCATAGTTGAACTAGACAAATCGTATTGAAAACGAAATTGCTTCCCATATCCTTGAAGCTTGCTTTTTGCAATAAGACTTATTTTTTCAAGGTATCCTTTTGAACCTGGAACACCATTGTTATTGTAAGAAAATTTTATTTTTATAGTTTCGGAAGCTCCAATAGGAGTGTTGCTTGGCAAGGAGCCCACATTAAACACAGTGCTAGAATTAGGAACAATCGACGGAAATGAAATGGTTCCCACATCTTGCCCATTAGCAGCAACTTTGAATGAAGTTAGAGTAAAAGCTGCCGATGCAGCAGTTGCGTTAAGTTTTATAGATGTAGTTGTATCAATGTTTGGAAAATTAAAAGTAAATTCTTGGTCTTGGGTAATATCAAATGATTCACCATACCATTGTCGCCCCAGACGCCCAATATTTACAAGGTCTTCTTCGTGAAATTGATAATCGTCAAAAGTGTTTAGATTCAAAGTGCTATTCCCGCTTGGTTGGGTCATAGTTGAAATTCTTTTTCCGTCAGTTCCTTGAACCGTTACATAATAATAGGACTTTGTATCGTATAAATTATTGTTTGTCTGGCTTTCGCTATTGTAGACATCAATTCCTTCGGCGTAAAACAATATATAATCCTCATTATTGAAAACACCATCGCTTTCGCCAATTATTTGTATTGCGTTTTCTGCTAAGTCTATTGGATAGGAAATGCTGTTTGATAAAGGCAACATCCTTCCGCCATTGCCGTAAATTTTTATTTTTTTCGGATCAACTCCACTTACATCAAGTCCTAATTGTTGTAAAAAACTTTTTGAAATTTTATAAACACCGGATTTTTCGATATAAAACTGATACCAATCTCCTGTTGTTAAAACTGAATTTGTTATGACGCTAGTTTTGTTAGTTTGTGAAATTCTAGAAGAGTTTTCGCTAGTTACAGAATAGGAAAAAGATTTTATTCTTTTAAATCCAAAATCATCTTTTACAATGGGTGACAAGACCAGAAAAAGCTGTTTTACTCCTCTTGATTCATTAGTTATTAAAGATGCTGAGGGAGTTTTTTGGATGTTTACAGGGTCTAAATCGCCAAGTTGGGTTGTTGTTAATGATTCATAAACCACATTAGTAATTTGAACTGAGTTTCCATTAAAAGAGCTTGATTCTGTTAAGTTTAAAATAAAAGAAATAGCTCTTTTAGAGGTGTCATAGTGATAACTACTACCAACAAATTGCGGGGACTTAATTTTTAAATCACCAAACGACATCTCATTTTTCTCAAGCCATACAATAGCTATGTCTCCCTTAACCTGTGCAAAAGAAACAAAAGGGAGAAGGGCTAAATATAGTATTAATTTTTTCTTCATTGTTTTTTTAAACGTGATTATTGGCAAATTATTACGGGGAGTAAAAATATATCATTTAGTGTAATTGTAAATAATAAATAGTATAAATTTGCGTTGTGTTCTATAATTTATCTGATAATACATAGTTCTATTATAAATATTAAAAAATGTTGTTGCAGTTTAACGGTTAATTATTATATTGCACCACTGAAATTATTACCTACTAAATAGTATGAAAGTAAACAAAAATAGGGTTTTACAATTGATATTATCAATTATGTTGATTATAGGTTTTGCTAGTTGTAGCAAAAAGAGTTCTAGTTCAAAAGGGTCTTCAAGAGGAACAGGATGGAATGTAGACAACAAAAAAGGGACGCCAAATAAGAAGCAAGAAGCGGGTCCAGGCTTGGTTTTCATTGAAGGGGGAACCTTTACAATGGGTAAAGTAGAAGATGATGTTATGCATGATTGGAATAATACTCCAACTCAACAACATGTGCAGTCTTTTTTTATGGATGAAACGGAGGTAACCAATAAAATGTATTTAGAATACTTGGATTGGGTTAAAAAAACCTTTCCTCCAACTGATGAAAATTATAAAGATATTTACAATGGAGTGGTGCCAGATACATTAGTTTGGAGAGATAGATTGGGTTATAATGAAACTATGACCAATAATTATTTAAGACATCCTTCTTACGGAGATTACCCTGTTGTGGGTGTAAATTGGATTCAAGCCGTTGAATTTGCTAAATGGAGAACCGAACGTGTAAATGAAGCACTATTGGAAAAAAATGGCTACGCTAAAAAGAATGCAAAAACAAATGATGTTACAGCTGAGCAAAATTTTAATACAGAACTTTATTTAAACTCGCCAACTTTAGCTTATGGTGGAAATGCGGAAATCGTTTTGCCAGGAAAATATGCTGATAAAAAAGGAGGTAAAAGAGTAACCAAACCGGGAAAAGATGGTAAAGTTATTGAACCAACAAATATTTATGCTCAACGGTCTTCTGGAATTTTTCTTCCAGAATATAGACTTCCTACCGAGGCCGAGTGGGAATATGCAGCAGCCGCTGATGTTGGTCAAAGAGAATACAATATTTATAAAGGACAGAAAAAATATCCTTGGTCAGGCAGTTATACACGTTCTGGAAAAAGACAAAGTAAAGGCGACCAATTAGCCAATTTCAAACAAGGAAATGGTGATTATGGTGGTATTGCAGGATGGTCTGATGATGGCGCAGATATTACCGATGAAGTTAAAAAACATCCAGCGAATGATTTTGGACTTTATGATATGGCAGGAAATGTAGCCGAATGGGTTCTTGATGTTTACAGACCAATTATCGATAACGAGGCAAATGATTTCAATTACTTCAGAGGGAATCAATATACCAAAAACAAAATAGGAAAAGACGGTAAAGTTGTAGTTGTAACCAAAGACAGTATTCAATACACAACTTTAAGTAATGGTAAAAAAGTTGCAACTACTTTTCCAGGTCAAATAGCTCAAGTTCCAGTTGATGAAAAGGAAACTTATTTGAGACAAAATTTTGACAAAAGTGACAATATCGGTTATAGAGATGGAGATAAAGAGTCTACTAAGTTTTTTAATTTTGCAGATTCAGAGTCGGATAAAAAAGGAAAAGAAGAAAGAGCAATGTATAACTCTCCTAAACATAATGTTACAATAGACAGTTTAGGCAAAATGGTTAGAAAATACGACAAATCAAATAAAAGGACTACCCTGATAAATGATAACATTAGAGTTTATAAAGGTGGTTCATGGCGTGATAGGGCCTATTGGTTAAATCCAGCTCAAAGAAGGTATTTCCCTCAAGATATGGCTACAGACTATATAGGATTTAGATGCGCAATGTCTAAAGTAGGTGCTAAATCTGATAAAGGAAGAAAAGCTAGAAATTAAATAAATCTAAAATACAAATAAAAGCCCTTTGATTAGGGCTTTTATTTTTTTAAATCCTCTCAAATGGACATTAATTATATTCATAGTTTATTTTTAAAATGCAATTCGGTTTCTATTGACACTCGTAAAATTCAAACAAATTCTTTTTTTGTTGCGATAAAAGGAGAAAATTTTGATGCCAATACATTTGCCAAAGAGGCACTCGAAAAGGGTGCGTCATACGTATTAATAGATAATGAAGACTATTTTATTGACCACAGGACTGTTTTGGTCGAAAACAGTTTGGTAGCCTTGCAAGAATTAGCAAAATTTCATCGGCAGTATTTAAAGTTACCCATAATTGCGTTAACTGGCAGCAATGGGAAAACAACCACAAAAGAACTTATTAATGTTGTACTCTCCAAAAAGTATAAAACCAAGGCTACTATAGGAAATTTAAACAATCACATAGGAGTTCCTTTGACATTATTGTCTTTTAATAGTGAAACAGAAATTGGTATCGTGGAAATGGGAGCCAATCATAAAAAGGAGATTGAATTTCTATGCGAATTAGCCACCCCTGATTATGGTTACATCACTAATTTTGGCAAGGCACATTTAGAGGGTTTTGGAGGAGTAGAAGGGGTTATACAAGGAAAAAGTGAGATGTATAACTATATTTCTATAAATAATAAAACAGCTTTCATCAATTTAGAAGACCCGATTCAAGTTAGTAAATCTAATGTGTTGAACTTCTATTCCTTTGGTATCAATAAAGAAAATGCTAATGTAAATATTAGTAGCATAAAAGCAAATCCATTCGTTGAAATAGGTTATTCAGACTTTGTAATTTCAACTCATTTAATTGGTTTATATAACGCTAATAATGTCAATGCGGCGCTAACTATTGGGAAATATTTTGAGGTTGAGGATTTAGCTATAAAAGAAGCTTTAGAAAGTTATGTTCCTGAAAATAACAGGTCGCAACTTTTGTCTAAAGGCTCAAACCAGATTATTCTTGATGCTTATAATGCCAATCCAAGCAGTATGGCCGTTGCAATTGAAAATTTTTTACGATTGGACAATGCTAATAAAATTTTGATATTAGGCGATATGTTTGAGTTAGGCGATGAAAGTAACCAAGAGCATAGAGCAATCGTGAATTTTCTTATAAATGAAAATGAAATTATGTGCTTCTTTATTGGAAAAGAGTTCTTCGGGAATCGAACGGATAGAAATAATTTTCATTTTTTCGAATCTTTCGAAGAGTTTTCAAATTATTTGAAAGAGATAAAAATCAATAACAGTTCCATTCTTATTAAAGGTTCTAGAGGAATGGCTCTAGAGCGCACATTGAATTTTTTATAGCTATATAATACGGTTAAATGCAAAATCGCCATTTTAGAAATTAAGATGGCGTTGTCGTATTGATTAAATACTCATTAAATATCCAATGAGATTTTCTTTCTTGTTGAGATTCAGTTTTTTCCTTAATCTGTAGCGTGCTAGTTCTACACCACCTCCTGAAATATTCATTATTTCGGCGATTTCCTTTGTTGACATATTCATCAATAAATAGGTTGATAAATCTAATTCACGAGGTGAAATGGCTGGGCATTTTTCTTTTAATCTTTTCAAAAAGTCAAAATGAACATTTTTGATGTGTTTTTCCAAGTCTTTCCAGCTGTGATCTGCATTAACTTCTTTTGCAATACTTTTATTTAATTTTGTAAATTGAAATTTAGAAGATTCATCAAATGTTTCTGTATTTATGTCTTTAAGCTTATGTATAATTCCATTTAAAATCTTGTTTTTCTTTACAACTTGCAATGAATTAGTCACTAATTCCTTATCCTTTGATAAGATTTGGATTTTAAGTTTCTCGTTTTTTAATCTTTCGATTTCTTTCTCTAAATCAAATTGTTCTTGTCTTATCCTTGCTTCTTTTTCTAGATAAAGTCTTCGCTGCTCAATGGTTTCGAAGTATTTGTTTTTTCTTATCTTAGCTTGAATATTTTTCCTGATATAATATATTATTACAGTGATTACAATAATATAGAAAATAAAAGCTACATAATGTCTATACCAAGGAGGCGATATGGTAAATGGAAAAGTAGCTTCATCAGACTGGATTCCATAGCTATTCTTAACTCTGACTTTCATTGTGTAGTTGCCTTCCCTTAAATTTGTATATTCTTTTAATGATGACGTTGACCAATTACTCCAGCTGTCATCAAAACCATCTAATAAATAAGAGAATTTAATGTTTTCGATATTTTCATAAGTTGGTGACGCAAAAGTGAATCTCACATAATTTGACCTAAAAGGAATTTTATATTTTTCAGCCGAAATTTTTCCATTTCCGAAAAATAAAGTGTCTTTTAAGGCTGAAAAACTTCTTATAAAAACTTTTGGTTTAACCATAAAATCTTTTGATGATTTCGAATTATAATGTGCCAATCCTTCTGTAAGGCCAATAAATATATTTTCAGAATTTACAGAATTTACTGATAAATTATTGAAAACCAAATCTTGTGTTAAATTTAGAAATGGAGCAGAAACATTCGTGTAATTATCTCTGTCTTTTTTTATCAAAACGCCTAAGCCACTGGTGTTTGTGTGCCATATATTACC
>CALPPA020000007.1 GCA_943325355.2 Klebsiella pneumoniae
GGAGATTTTTTTAACTCCCATTTTTTCACAGGTTTCTTTGTACACTGCGTCAACTATTTCTCTTTGATGTTTCAATTCATTTTTAGAACAAGTCACAGGAACCATAATTTCAGGCATTGCTTTTTTGCCTTCTTGAATCAACTCAGCCGATGCTTCAAAGATAGCTCTGATTTGCATTTCGGTGATTTCAGGATAACTTACTCCTAAACGAACTCCTCTATGTCCAAGCATTGGATTGTTTTCGTGTAAAGCCAAAACTCTTCGGTTCAACACGCTCATACTTATTCCTAATTCTTTGCTTAACTGAACTAATTTTTCTTTATCGTGAGGAACAAATTCGTGCAACGGTGGATCGAGTAAACGAATTGTTACTGGGAAACCACTCATTACTCCCAAGGTTCTTTTAATATCTTTTTTTACATATTGGAATAAACCATTCAAAGCTTCTCTTCTTTCTTTTTCAGTTTTACTCACAATCATTTTACGCAATAAGAACAAAGGTTGGTCGCTTCCTTCTCCGTAAAACATATGTTCTGTTCTGAAAAGTCCTATTCCTTCGGCTCCAAATTTTGCGCCTTGTTCAGCATCACCTGGAGTTTCAGCATTGGTACGAACGCCAATTACTTTGGTTTTATCCACTAATTTCATTAGGTTTTTGTAAGATTGATTTTTATCTAAATCTACGTCAACTAATTCCATACTTCCGAGATAAACCAATCCTTTTGTACCATCTAAACTCAACCAATCGCCTTCTTTGATGAAAGTTCCATCGTTTGCTCTAAAAGATTTGGTTTCGCTGTTTATATGAATGTCGTTACAACCTACGATACAACATTTTCCCCAACCTCTAGCTACTAATGCTGCGTGTGATGTCATTCCTCCTTTAGTAGTCAAAATTGCTTGTGATTTATGCATTCCATCTACATCTTCAGGAGAAGTTTCCTCTCTAACTAAGATTACTTTTTCGCCACGGCTTGCCCATTCTACAGCATCGTTTGATGAGAAAACGACACGTCCTATTGCTCCACCTGGACCTGCTGGCAATCCTTTGGCAACAGCTTTAGTTATTTTTTGAATTTCAGGATTTAACATTGGTAATAACAATTCGACTAATTGGTTTGGTCCTACTCGCATCACTGCAGTATTGGCATCAATTAATTTAGAATTGTACATATCGCTTGCAATTTTTACAGCTGCAACTCCATTACGTTTCCCGATACGACATTGCAACATATACAGCGTTCCTTTTTCGATGGTGAACTCAATATCCTGCATGTCTTTGTAATGATTTTCTAATCTGTTTTGAATTTCAAACAGTTGTTTGTAAGCCACAGGCATTATTTCTTCAAGAGTTGGCAGTAGTCTACTATGGTCATTTTTAGATTTATCATTTACTGGAGCTGGAGTTCTAATTCCCGCTACTACATCTTCACCTTGAGCATTGATTAAATATTCTCCATAAAAATAATCTTCTCCATTTCCTGGATTTCTTGTAAAGGCAACACCGGTGGCGCTGGAATCTCCCATATTTCCGAAAACCATAGCTTGAACATTTACTGCAGTTCCCCATTGGTGAGGAATATTTTCAATACGACGGTATTCGATAGCTCGTTTTCCCATCCAGCTGCTAAACACTCCGCCGATACTTCCCCATAATTGCTCTTTTGGATCTTCTGGAAATGGTTGGCCAAGAACTTTAATAATGGTAGCTTTAAATTCTTTTACCAAAGCTTGTAATTCGGGCACCGTTAAATCAGTATCAAATTGATAGCCTTGTTTGTGTTTGACTTTTTCTAATTTTTCGTCCAATACTTTTCGGATTCCTTTTCCGTCTTTTGGCTCAATTCCAGCCGCTTTTTCCATAACCACATCAGCATACATCATAATCAAACGACGGTACGCATCATAAGCAAAACGAGCATCACCAGATTGTTTGATAACGCCTTCGATAGTTTGTTCGTTGAGTCCAATATTCAAAACGGTATCCATCATTCCGGGCATCGATTTTCTGGCACCAGAACGAACAGAAAGTAATAACGGATTGTTTAGATCGCCAAATTTTTTGCCCATTATTTTTTCTACAGCTGCCAAGGCTTTATCTGCTTGTGCTTGTAATTCGGATGGGTATTTCTTTTTATTATCGTAATAAGCGGTACATACTTCGGTTGTAAGTGTATATCCCGGAGGAACCGGCAACATAAGGTTTGGGTGACCTGCCATTTCGGCTAGATTGGCTCCTTTACCTCCCAATAAGTTTTTCATTGATTCATTTCCATCTGCTTTACCTCCACCAAATGAATAAACATATTTTGGAGTCTTTTTAACTTTTTCCATATTAAAATTTTATTTTAGATTATTGTATTCTAATAATACACTTACCAAAGATATTGGTTGTTTACTGTATATAAAATGACAAATATCATATTTGAAAAATAGTCTGGAATGTTTCTTTTGTTTTAAAATAAATAGCTTCAAAAATCAAAAGATTGGAGTTTTTACATCGAAAAAATTAGGTAAAATAAATAGCCTTTGCGGTTATTGATGGCAAAATTGATTTTGGATTGTAAAAATTAAACATAGTGCTATACGTAAATCGAAATAGATTATGAATTACGGTTTTTTAGACCTGATTGCATCGGCATCGTACGCAGAAATTTTGAGGCACGGAACAATCTACGTAGATAAAGTTAAGTTAGATTAGCTCCTAAATATTATACTTTAAAATAAAGGTTACAAAGCGAGGCAAAATAATGTTTTCACTAGCATTAAAGCCATTCACACTAAAAGAGTTGTTTAGTCTGGACCTTGTATCCAATAAGTTATTCGCCTGAATTCGATACTCGAATTTAGCATCCTTTTTAATGTAATTTACACTCGCCGACATAATTTTAAAATCATTTGCGGTGCCAGTAGTACTATTTTTAAAACGGTTATAGGCATAATCCCAATTGATATTTAGCCCATTCAAGAAATAGTAATTAATTTTTATGGTAGGGGTCTGTGTTGTAAATCGATTAGCGGCTTGTTCCGAAAAATTAACTCGATAGCCCAAATCTACATTTGGATATTTCTTGAATTGTGTCGCAAAAGCCAAATTGTATCCGTTATTAACATTTTCTATCCCTTGAATAAATTCCTGAGTAACACCATTTACCACTCTTCTGTTCAATACAAAATTCTTGTTCCAACTTGCATTTATTCCTCCAGTTACTTTATAATACTTTTGAAAACTTTTCGAGTAAAATACAGTACCGTTCAAACTTTGATTCTCAGCATCTAAATTCAACCGATCTGATATAGAATAGATACTTTGAAACGATATCCCGTTTACCACTGGATCCTTTGTAGTGGTATAAGCAAGGTTTGCAAAAATAGTAGTGTAATTATACAGATTGTATTTTGTATAATTCAATCGATGACTGGTAATAAGAGAATTTTCTAATTGTGCATTTCCACGTGCAAGGCTATTAAAATTGGTAAAAATATACCCTTCTACCAAGGCATTTATATCATTAAAGCCGTTTCGCATATTGAAGTTATAGGTCAAGTTTTCGGATTTTTTTAAATCCCAACGAGCAAACATATCGGGTAATAATCGAGTGAAATTAATTTTGAAAGGCACATCAAATTGCTCGTTAGTAATATTGTATTGGTGTAAAGAAAAGCCAGGATTAAAAGTAAATTTACCCTTTACAAACTTATAATGTAACCCAATAAACGCATCGTTAAAATAGTATCGCACATCGTTATTATAGGCAGCTTCTTCTACCGGATCAATGGTTTGATCTTGTAAGATTTGCAAAATACTTGAATTATACGACTGAAATGCATTAGTGTTTCCAACGGTCACATTCAAAATACTCTTGTTTGTTACTTGATAATAATAATCGATTTTAGCATCTAGCTTATTGGTTTTAACAAATCTAGATTGTTCAATATTCAATGAACTTTCGTTCACAAAAACATTACTTGGATCGTTTGGGTTTTGGGAATTCGAATTTTGAAGCGGATTGACAGAAAGCTGTGGATTGTAAAAAGGATCCTCATCTTCATACTGGTGTTGCATTTCGACTACCCAAGTAGACTTAGGACTCTGTGTGTAAAACAAATTCAAACTCTGATTGAACGAAGCGGGTGCTTGTTCTTGAAAAGATATAACTGTATTTGAATCAGATACCGTTGAACCATTGCTTGTTGAACTAAAATTAGTTTGAGTATTATCTATATCTTGTTGGTCATTTTTCCTGAAAAACACATCATAATCCAATTGCAACTTGTCACTTGCTTTGTACTTAGAACCAAACTTGGATATAAATGCATTATTTCTTGAATCGCCTATGTTTTTTCTGTCTTCTAAAGTTGCAACAGTAGTGGTATTCGGTTCATAAATACCTCTTACAGAATTGGTAATTGCTTTATTAAATGTAGAAGAGTAGGCTGCAAATCCTGTTAAAGTCCATTTCTTAGAAACAGAATGATTTATATTCAATGTTCCAAATTTATCACTAGCTTCTGCTACATTATCACCTGCAGACAAACCAAAGAAATTTCGATTTATCGACAATGAAGTGCCATTACGACCGATGGTGTTTCGAGCGCCACCAGTTATTCTGAAAAAATCAGACGAAGTGAGCGACACCTCTCCAATATTATTAAAGTTGACAATGGTGTTGACACTTGTTTTTGGCGAATAATAAAATATTTTGGGGTTAAAAATATAGCCCTTATCGTTGGCCAAACCACCGTTTACATCACCAAACCAAAACTTATCTTTTCCTTTTTTAAGTTTAATATTAAGAGCGATATCATCATTATTATTTTCAAGGCCTTTCATTTGTGATACTTCGTTAAAATTTCGAAGTACTTGCACTTTATCTACGGCATCTGATGGAATATTTTTTGAACCTAACTTAGTATCACCTTCCATAAATGGCTTGCCATCGACAAACAGTTTTCCGACTCTTTTGCCTTCTACTTGTACTTGACCGTCGGACATTACTTCAAAACCAGGTAGTTTTTTGAAAACATCTTCTAGCTTTCGCTCTTCACCCGTTTTGAAGGAATCTGTATTGTAAACAATCGTATCGCCTTTGATTGATACTGGCATTTCGCGAACAATCTCAACACCATCAAGTTCAATACCGCCTGCTTCCATAGTAAAATTTTGCACCATGTTTTCTGCTTGCGTTGTAACAGTAACTTCTTTATTTTGCATTCCCAAATAACTCAACTTAATTACATAAGTGGTTTTAGCTTTTAGATTTAATGTAAACTTACCTTTGTCGGTAGTTATAGCATAGGCATCCATCGCTTTTGTTGTTTGATTTACCGCCATTACATTGGCCATTTCTAAAGGCAGGTTTGCATTATCTTGAACCAATCCATCTAGACGGATATTTTGTGCACTGGAAATAAAAAACGCCACAAGGCTAAAAAGCACTAGAATTTTTCTCATTTTAATTGGGTGTATAGCTACAGTAAAAAAATTTAATTCCCGATACGTATTTGCGTTGCACCACTACCACTACCGCCACGACCACGATACATCTCACGCATTTCCTCCATTTTTTGTATCATAGTTTCATCAAAAAGTTTTTGAGAAATTACTTTTCCTTTTGATGCTGGTTTGATAACCACTTTTTCTTTAGGGTTTAAAACTACTTTTGAACATAAGATCACAGTTTTTCCATCATTTACCTCTAAAATCAATCCCGGTAATCCCCAATAACCCTCAGGCCCCTGACTTACAGGAATTTCTGGAGTGTACCAAGCAGTTATGGTTTGTTCTTTGGGTACTTCAATCATATCTAATATACTTGATTTTTTTTCTCCCTCTTCTAGCTTTTTATCTTTACTGCCTTCGCCCTTTGCATTTTTGTCTTCTCTAGGCCGGAAGTTTCTAAAATCGGTCTTGCTTACAGGCATTATTGCTGTTGCTTTGTAACAATTATAACCTCCAATCAGCCGCGTTTCAGCTTCCATTTTCCATTTCATATTGGTTAAAGTATCCTTTACAAGAAATTCCTTTCCCATCAATTCTTTATCAACTGTATAACTTTTCTCTTTAACATTTTTATAATAGGTACCGCCGCCGCCTGAAAAAGATGACATCATTCGAAATCCAGTGCCACCGCCTTGCTCTAGTGCATCTAATTTTTCTTCTTCTTTATAAATTGAAGCAGACTTATCAAAGTGTAGAATAAATGTTTTTTCGAACGCTTTTTTCATACGCTCTTCGATTCCTTTGATCATATCGGGCGTCATACTTTTATTCCCTTCCATACGAGCTTTGAAATCGGAAGTACTGGTTTTAGATTCATAGACGGCCATTCCTTGAAAATCTTGTGCCATAATTCCTAAATGAATAGATAACATTAGAGCAATTGAAAAAATAAGTTTAGTCATAATTTTAGATTTAAATTCTACTTAATGAAGTTATTTAAACTTTTCCCATTTGCTAAAAAATTTGTCTTTTGCACCCACTTCTTGCCTTTTTTTCGTTCCGTAGCCCAGCTATGAAACTTAAAAAAGACTTTAATTGGCTACAAAATCCTAAATTTTCGCTAAAATGCTAAAAGTTTAAACCACTTCAGCAAATATGACTATTTAATAGCAATATTGTTACAATTTATTTGTTAAGAATAATATAATATTACACCATAAATTTAAAAAGGTTAATGTAATTTAGCTATAATTTGAAATGAGTAATTCTATTTCTTAATTCAGATGAATAATATCCCTATTATTATGAGTAAAAAAATATTTCTCTTTTTCTTTATTTTGCAGTTTGCTTCGGTGATTGCGCAGGAACAGAACTTGAAAGCAGAACTCTTGTCGACACAAAAAATTGATGCCGATACCTTTGTGGGTTTTGATGGAATGGGAAATCTATATTATCTCAAAAACAATGTTTTTTATATGAAAAATGATAAAGAATCGTGGCAATATAAAAACATTTCATTGGGAAAACCAACTAAAATAGACATTCAAAATCCTTTAAAAATTATGCTATTTTATGAAAATTTCAACACAGTTATAATTTTGGATAATCAATTAAATGAAACTCAAAAAATTAATTTTTCAGAAAAATATTTGCCAATAGTAGCTTCGGCGACTGGGAATGCTTCTCAAAATAGGCTATGGATTTACAATAGTTTAACCCAACAAATTGGCCTTTTTGATTTTTTAAAAAATACGTTTCAATCTATAACCCCTTCCATTCAAGGGAATTTAAAATATTATCAATCCGATTTTACCACTTTTCAATGGATTGATGGCGAACTAAACTGGTTTTCTTGTGATGTTTTTGGTAAAATTATTAGTTTGGGTAAAATTTCTGATTTTGACCAAATTCAAATTGTCGACAGTAAAGAATTTATTTTTTTGAAAGAGAAAAACTTATTTCTACTGGATACAAATAAGAATATGATTTATACAATCGAAAATGTGGAAAAATCATTTACTAATTTCTTCTACAAAGACCAAATTTTGTCTATTTTTACCAACCAAGAAATTATAAATTATAAAATACCGAAACCATAATGCATATAGCAGTAGCAGGAAACATAGGCGCAGGAAAAACAACATTAACCCGTTTATTAGCTAAACATTTTAAATGGGAACCGCATTTTGAAGACGTGGTTGACAATCCTTATCTTGATGATTTTTATCATCAAATGGAACGTTGGTCATTTAATTTACAAATTTATTTTCTAAACAGCCGTTTCCGTCAGGTATTGCAAATTCGTGAAAGCGGTAAAAAAATCATTCAGGATCGAACCATTTACGAAGATGCAAATATTTTTGCACCTAATCTTCACGCTATGGGGTTAATGACCAACCGTGATTTTCAAAACTACTCCTCTTTGTTTGAATTAATGGAATCAAAGGTAGAAGCCCCAGATATGCTTATCTATTTAAGAAGTTCTATTCCAAATTTGGTAAGCCAAATACACAAACGCGGTCGCGAATATGAAAACACTATTTCTATCGATTACCTCAACCGTTTGAACGAACGTTATGAGGCTTGGATTCAAACTTACAACAAAGGAAAATTGCTAATTATCGATGTGGACAATATTAATTTTGTAGACAATCCCGAGGATCTAGGAATGATTATCAATAAAATTGATGCTGAATTAAATGGCTTATTTTAACTTAAAACAGTCTGAATTTGTTTTATTTATCGATTTTTTTGCATACCTTTAAAGGTCAATTAATTAACCCTTAATTTGGGTTTGAGTAATTGGTGTTTTTATTTCCTCAAAATACACATAACCCTACTAATCATTGGTTTTTCTGATTATTAATTTAAATCAAAAAATCATGCGACTTAGGTGTTTTAAAAGAAAGTGTGTTTGTGTATTTTTAATTTTTGTGTTTCTACTTCAAAGTTGTGTCGCTTATCATAAGACCCCTGTTTCTATAGAGGATGCAGTAACTTCAAACAATAAAGTATTAATTATCACTAATAAGGACACAAAACTTAAACTTAAAAAAATTGAATTGATTGACGGAAGGTATTATGGTATTATGGAAGATGAAGATAGGAAAATCATAAAAACTCCTTTAAACGAAAGTAACATTAAAACGATTCGAGTTTTAGACAAATCAGCATCAACATGGGGAACTATAGGGATTGTTGCAGGTTCTTTGCTTGTTATAGTTGGAATTATTGGTTACGCTGCAGTGGAAAATATGGATTTGGGTATTAGTTGGGAAGAGTGAAAGTTTTAAGAAAAATTATCCATCTCCATTAATATGCCATTAAAAGGTCTGTTTCAATCTTCAAATCTAATTACACCACATAAAAAAACCTCGCAAATTTGGGAGGTTTTTATGTTTTACAAGAGCTTTGTTAAACTTTCAAACTTTGAAAAAGACCATAACTACTATTTCAAAGATTCCACTTTAGCCTTAACATCTTCCAATGAACCTTCAAAAACTTGAACATTTTCTTTTCCATTTTCAGCAGTAGTTACAGTGGCTTTTGCTTTTCCGTCTTTGTTTATCATTTCAACTTTGATGTTTTTCTCTATCGCTCCTTTTTTGGCGCAACAGGCTTTATCATCGGCTATAAATTTTCCATTTGCATCATAATGTGACATACACATTTCTTTTTGCTCAGGAGTACATCCTTTTTCATCACACATTTTAGCACATTCGGCTGCGGTCATTGTGGCGCATTTAGACATATCGCAATTGCCCATCATTGCTCCAGATTTCATCTCCATTTTGACATTCATCATCTTGTTTTCAGAAGCGCTTCCGTTTCCTAAAATTGGAGCAATTACTAATCCAATCAAACAAGTCAATTTAATCAAGATGTTCATTGATGGTCCAGAAGTATCTTTGAATGGATCTCCTACAGTATCTCCGGTTACGGCTGCTTTGTGAGCATCAGACCCTTTGAAACTCATTAGTCCATCTACTAAAACTCCCGCTTCAAAAGATTTTTTGGCATTGTCCCAAGCTCCACCAGCATTGTTTTGGAAAATAGCCCAAACTACACCCGAAACAGTAACACCAGCCATATATCCACCAAGCATTTCGGCTACCATTGAATTGGCATTGGCGCTATCCATATAAACCAATTTACCGAGTAACACAATTGCAATTGGAAAACCAATAGTCAAAACTCCCGGCAACAACATTTCTTGAAGTGCTGCTTTTGTAGAAATATCAACACATTTTGCATATTCTGGTTTTCCGGTTCCTTCCATAATTCCTGGAATTTCTCTGAACTGACGACGCACTTCTTGAACCATATCCATTGCGGCTTTCCCAACTGAATTCATTACTAATGCAGAGAAAACTACTGGTATCATTGCACCCACAAATAACATTGATAAAACTGGTGCTTTAAAAATATTAATTCCGTCAATTCCTGTGAAAGTGACATAAGCAGCAAACAAGCCCAAAGAGGTCATTGCAGCCGAAGCGATTGCAAATCCTTTTCCGGTTGCAGCTGTAGTATTTCCAACAGAGTCTAAAATATCAGTTCTTGTACGAACTTCTTTTGGCAATTCACTCATTTCGGCAATTCCACCAGCATTGTCTGATATTGGTCCGAAAGCATCAATCGCTAATTGCATTGCTGTTGTTGCCATCATTGCAGAAGCAGCAAGTGCCACTCCGTAAAAACCAGCAAATGAATACGATATCCAAATAGCAGCCGCTAATACAATCACTTTTGGAAAAGTAGAGATCATTCCTGTTGATAAACCCGCAATAATATTAGTTCCTGCACCTGTTGAAGATTTCGCAACAATTGCCAAAACGGGTTTTGTGCCCAAGCCAGTATAATATTCGGTTACTGATGAAATTATTGCTCCTACCACTAATCCTACCATCGAAGCATAGAATACTCGCATTGAAGAAATTTCTTTTAAGCCTTCACCAAAGAAATTCATTTTCATAGTTTCTGGCAACATATATTTAATTAATACGAAACAAGCTAACGCAGTTAAAGCAATAGAAATCCAGTTTCCAATATTTAATGCTTTTTGCACTTCGGCCTCCTTTGCATTATTATCAGAAATTTTTACAACCATTGTTCCAATGATAGAAGCTAAAATTCCAAAACCAGCGATTGCCATTGGTAATAATATAGGTCCAATTCCTCCAAAAGCATCTTGAATGTTTCCACCCATATCCTTAATCACATAATTCCCAAGAACCATAGTAGCCAAAACTGTTGCAACATACGAACCAAATAAATCAGCTCCCATTCCGGCAACATCACCTACATTATCTCCCACATTATCAGCAATTGTAGCAGGATTTCTTGGATCATCTTCCGGGATTCCAGCTTCTACTTTACCTACTAAATCAGCTCCAACATCGGCAGCTTTTGTATAAATTCCACCACCAACACGCGCAAACAAAGCAATAGATTCAGCACCAAGAGAAAAACCAGCCAAAGTTTCCAAGACTGTGGTCATATCTTCGGTTGAAGTCCAAACACCTCCCATATAAACATTAAACAGTATAATGAATAATCCGGTAAGACCTAAAACTGCCAAGCCTGCAACTCCTAATCCCATTACAGTTCCACCACCAAAAGAAACTTTTAGTGCTTGCGGCAAACTTGTACGAGCAGCTTGTGTTGTTCTAACATTTGTTTTTGTTGCTATTTTCATTCCCAAATTCCCAGCCAAAGCCGAGAAAATGGCACCAAAAATAAAAGCAACAACTATCAATATATGTGATGAATTTCCTGGCAAAAAAGTAAGTCCTGCCAAAGCAGCACTTGCTAGAATTACAAATACTGTCAATAATCTATATTCAGCTTTAAGAAAAGCCAAAGCACCTTCATAAATATATTCTGAAATCTCTTTCATTTTGCCGTCTCCAGCATCTTGTTTCAAAACCCAACTTCTTTTAATGGCCATAAAAGCGAGTCCAATCAAAGCCATTATTATTGGCACATAAATCATTATTGTATTCATAAAAATAAATTTTTTAAAATTTTTGGTTAACAAAAGTACAAAAAGTAGGGCGCAAACGTACTATAATGAAATTAAAAAAGCAATATTCTAATACAAGAATATTGCTTTTTATGAAAAATAATTTGAAAAAATTATTTAATACTAAATAATCCTTCGGGTTTATTCGGAATTTGATTAAAACGCTCTGTACATTCTTCTATAATAGCTAAAGCTTCACCCAAATTTCCCCAGCCTTCTACATCAACCACTTTGTGCTCAAGGTCTTTATAAACTTGAAAGAAATGTTCGATTTCTTTTAACAAGTGGGGATTAATATCCGATAAATCATTTAATGAATTCCAGATTGGATCTGAAACGGGTACACATATTATTTTTTCGTCTGATCCTTTATCATCTGCCATATGGAAAACACCTATAGGTTTTACTTCCATAACACAACCCGGAAATGTGGGCTCATTTATTAAAACCAAAACATCGAGTGGATCTCCGTCTAATGCTAATGTTTCAGGCATAAAACCGTAATCTGCGGGATACATCATCGAAGAAAATAACATTCTATCAAATCGAATCCTTTTCAATTCGAAATCATATTCATATTTATTTCTACTTCCTCTTGGTATTTCTATCAGAACATCAAAAGATTTGTATTTTTCTTTAAGCATTTTTTTGTTTTTGGTTTGCGTGACAAAAATAAGCAATCCAAGTTCTTTTACAACATAAAATGGCCATAATCAACTATTACGTTTTCGTGTTCTTGAATTAATAAACCACTTTTCGATTCCTTTTATTTAAGTAATAATGCCATAACAAAAAGGTCGCAACAGAGCGATAGGGACTCCATTTTGCGACATAATCTTCCATTTCTTGTTTGTCGTGAATATCAAGCAATTCTTTTAATGTATTAATTACTGCAATATCGCCAAGCGGAATAATATCTTGCGCTTGAAGCGAAAACATCAAATAAACATCGATGGTCCAATTGCCAATGCCTTTGATTTTGATTAATTCCTCACGAACTTGTTCAGAAGATTTAGTTGCTAAACTTTCAATATTAATATGATTGTTAATTATCGAATGGGACAAATCCTTGATATAGGAAGTTTTTTTGTCGGCTTACGCCACTATTTAGGAACTCATCATTAGATAAAGAAATAAGCGATTCCGGAATAAAATTAGGTTGCATTTTCTTTAATTTTAAAAAAGTGGCCTTTGCGGAATCTATAGAAACTTGTTGCTCCAGAATTAATAACACCAAAGTTTCGAAACCTTGTGGGCGTTTTGGGATTATTGGCATCCCATATTTTTCGACAATAAGTTTGAAAATGGGTTCTTTTTCTGAAAGATATAGGATGGACTGTTGCATTTTAAAAGAAGAATCCAAAAGAAATTTTTGTGGCAAATTTATTGGCCTCTGGCATATCGAGATAACTGCCTCTCCAAGAAAAGTCTACTCGAAAGAATTTGAAAATATTACCAACACCAGCGCTGTATTCCCAATAGACTTTGTCCGGTGCATTGTACACTAATCCAGAAGCGTTGATGGCTCTGTTGTCATCCGATACGGTTCCGTAAACTGATCTAAAACCAATATTTTCGCGCCAATTTAGTTTTCGCATAAACGGAATTCTAGCAAAAAACCTCCCTTGAAAATCGTGATCCCATTTGAAAGTTACGTATTGATCGCTGACAAACTCATAAAATTGAAGGTTGTTAAACGTATTAGCAATATTAAAAAAAGATTGATTTCCTGGAATAACGCTCATCAAACCTAATGGAATATAACCAAAGGTTTTTCCGGCTTCAATAGTAATATTAGATCTCCCCAATGGACCAATAATGATTGGTTGCTTGTAGTCAAACTGGAGTTTTTTATAATTGAAATCACTTGAAAATAAGCTTTTAAATCCCTGACTGTAAGTCACAAAAAAACTGGTAAAGGGACTGTCCGTATTATCCCTTTCGACACCAAAAGCAATAGGAATCCTTTTAGGAGTATATTCGACCTGAAGGTTCACTTCCGATTGTTTTACTTGACTTTGAATGGCTGTTTGAGATAAATCAGTATAATAATCTAGGCTAAATTCGGGAGAGGCCGATATCAATGTACGATAGGATACTCCGGTCGAAAAGGTTAAATTTTTTATAGGTTCTATTTCGACTTGAACATTACTCAAATTGACATTGGTCAGGTTATTATTACTCCCAACAACTAACAATCCTGAAGAAGCAAAACTTCGTCCTACAATATCATTTGTTGTGTTGAGTGAAGCTCC
The DNA here is from genome assembly GCA_943325355.2 of Klebsiella pneumoniae. Lineage (GTDB taxonomy): Bacteria > Bacteroidota > Bacteroidia > Flavobacteriales > Flavobacteriaceae > Flavobacterium. The sequence goes on from CALPPA020000007.1 coordinate 13,724, forward strand.
AATTTGTTCTATGTCTCTCCTATTTCCAGCCGATATTATGATTCTTTTTTTTGGGTCGACCATCCATTTTCCGGTAACTCCATATTTGAATTTATCATCTTTGAATCCATAAGCAAAATAGGCTTGCACTCGCCAAGGATCATTGGGCCCAAAATAGGTTCTAGCTCCAACTCTCAAACGCAATCCTTCGACTGAATTTTGTCCAATTAATGAATAAATAGACCCATAATCTAAATTTCCAAAATGCAAATAACCACTATCCAAAATTTCTACTAAACTATATAATTGCTGGAATTTCTTGACGGTTTGTAAGGTGTCGAGCATTTTATAAACTCCTTTTTCATCTTTAGTAAGATTCTCAAAGCGATTTTCTTCCCAATATTCATCGGATTTATTATAGACTTCTTTATCTAAATAATTGACTTCTTTTCGGTAAAATTTCTCGGGTTTTTCGATATTAAATTGATGACCTCTGTAAATAGAAGTTCGTTTGCCGTAGACTCCTTTAGATTTATCTTCTTTATTTAGGGCAAAATCGGTCATCATATAATCTTTGGTCATCAGAAAAATTGAATCATTCATCACTTCAAATTCCTGCTCGATATAAATATCTTTTACCCAATTGATGTTGGCACTTTTGGTGGCAGCCATATTGATGTTTTTTATGGCAAAAGTGGTGTCGCTTACCCAAAAATCACCTTTAAAAGTCAATTCGTTTTTACGTCTTGGATAAAAAACAATATTGTAACATTTTTTATTTTCTATATAAGAACTATCTCTTAAAACATAATTGTAAACATCTATTCCTGTAGTAGATAATGGGCTCGTAAAACTTTTATCAAAAAAAGTCAAGTAGTTGTCGTAAATATCAAAGGTGGTATATAAATCATTTACAAAAGCTAAAATTTGTTGGTTGCCATTAAATCCAGAGGTCTTATTGGCTTTAGTTTTTTCTTTAACTTTCTTTAATTTATTGTCCCCATAAACATCTGACAAGGCTTCGTTTATAAATATAGGCAAATACGTTTTTCCTGTGATTTTTGAAGTATCTACTTGTTTAAAAATAAACTCCATCCCCTTGAACAGCTTATTTTTCATATAAGTAGTATCAATGGTATTTAAATCAAATTCTATTTTCTCGTACTTTTCCAGTTGGTATTGGTCAAACATATTGAGGCCATTTTTACGTTTTCTTTCCCAAATTTTTCTAAGAATATCAAGCGCTGGATTGTCTTTTTTAGATGTTTTCCCTCTGTAAACAACGACTTCATTTAAACTTTCAATATTCTTTAATTGAATTTTTAAGTTGTAATTGACTGATTTTTCCAAATCGATTTCCCTATCAGAGAATCCAACCGAAGTAAGTACGATTGTTTTATAAGTCTTTGAAGATTCTAAATAAAAAATCCCGTCTTCATTAGATACAACACCTTCATTAGAATTTTTGAAAGCTACATTTGCAAAAGGAATAGGCTGATTTAATTTGTCCAGAACAACACCGCTAACTTTTGTTTGAGCAAAAACAGTAGTTGTTATAGCAAATAAAAAGAACAGAAAGAGTATTATACTTTTTTTCATAATCAAAAAAACTTCATCGAATATAGCATTCTGATGAAGTTTCAAATATAGTTATTTCAATAAGAAATTTGTCTAGTTTCAAATTTCGAAATCGAAGAATTTCAAAATCAAATGATTATTTATTCATTACTTTTTTTACGGCCTTTACAACATCATCGGCATTTGGCAACCATTCTTTCAGCAATACTGGTGAGTAAGGAGCTGGGGTATCTGCTGTTGTGATACGCTGAATTGGCGCATCAAGAAAATCAAAAGCTTGCTCTTGAACCATATACGTTATCTCAGAAGAAACACTTGCAAATGGCCAAGCTTCTTCAAGAATTACCAATCTATTTGTTTTTTTAACCGAAGTCAAAATGGTCGCATTATCCATTGGACGAATTGTTCTCAAATCGATAATTTCGCAAGAAATTCCTTCTTTTTCTAGTTCATCGGCAGCAAGGAAAGCTTCTTTGATAATTTTTCCAAAAGAAACAATGGTAACATCTGTACCTTCACGTTTCACGTCGGCAAGACCTATTGGAATAGTATATTCACCATCAGGCACTTCGCCTTTGTCTCCATACATTTGTTCCGATTCCATAAAAATTACAGGATCATTATCGCGAATGGCTGATTTCAAAAGTCCTTTTGCATCATAAACATTTGATGGAACTACCACTTTTAAACCTGGTGTATTGGCAAACCAATTTTCAAAAGCTTGTGAATGTGTGGCTCCTAATTGTCCTGCAGAAGCGGTTGGACCACGAAAAACAATTGGAATATTAAATTGGCCGCCTGTCATTTGACGCATTTTGGCAGCATTATTTATAATTTGATCAATCCCAACTAAAGCAAAATTAAAAGTCATATACTCCACAATTGGTCTGCAACCATTCATTGCTGAACCCACAGCAATTCCGGTAAATCCAAGTTCAGCGATTGGTGTATCGATAACTCTTTTTTCTCCAAACTCGGCAAGCATTCCTTTGGATGCTTTGTAAGCGCCATTGTATTCGGCAACCTCTTCACCCATTAAATATATAGATTCATCACGACGCATTTCTTCGCTCATCGCTTCGCAAATTGCCTCTCTAAATTGTATTGTTCTCATAGTTGAAATGTAGTATAATGAAATTTTGAAAGGCAAAAATAATTATTTTAAATCACTTAAAGGCATAAATTATGTTTAAAATAGTTATGCAATGTGACTAAAAACAGTGTTTCTATTATTTTTAAACCAAAAAGGTTTACGAAATCGATATAATATTAAAAAATATTATGCGTGCATAGTATATTATTCAGATTATTTATTCTAATTTTGCGTGAGAAAATCAAAAAATAAAATATAACTATGAAAATATTAGTTTGCATCAGTCACGTTCCTGATACTACTTCAAAAATTAATTTCACCAATGGTGATTCTCAATTTGATGCTAATGGTGTTCAGTTTGTAATCAATCCAAATGATGA